>CAYXQU010000215.1:0-3748 GCA_964467305.1 uncultured Eubacteriales bacterium | reverse complement strand
GGCGACATCCCGCCTCTGGTCGCCCACTTCCTTGAGAAGTACAAGGCCGGTACGAAGCTGCTGAGTCCGGACGCCATGAAGGCGCTGTCGTCATACCAGTGGCCGGGCAACATCCGTGAGCTTGAGAACACCATCGAGCGAATCGTGATCTTGTCCCACGGAGACCAGATCGGCGTTGACGACCTGCCCTCCGAGGTGCGTGCCGGCGTGTGCGGCGTCGAGCCCACGAACGGCCGGTACGTGCTTCCCGAGGAAGGTGTCGACCTCGAAGAGGTGGAGCTCGATCTGGTACGTCAGGCGATCGATCGAGCGGGAGGCGGTGTTCCGAAGGCGGCCAAGCTGCTCGGGTTGACCACCAAGACACTTGAGGCACGGATGCAGCGTCTGGGTCTGTGACGTCGTGGCACATCGCTTGCAGCAGAACCCCGCGTGATGGAGTTGTGCCGGATGGAGGCAGCGGTGTGACGCGGTCGAGGCTCATAGGTCTTGCGGGCGCAGTGATGGCGGGCGCCGGATTCGCGGTCGCCATGATCTTGGTCGCCATCGGACTCGCCGGCGGGGCGTTGGTTTCCACGACGGCGGCGACCACCGCGGGCTGGATGGTACCGTTGACAGCCGGCATCACTGTCGCCTTCGCGGCTTGGCGCCTGTCGCGCACGCGCGGCCCAGGCGTGAGCAGCGGTGTCGAACTGCACGAGAAGAAGTGCTCCACATGTGGGGGAGTGGTATTCGAAGAGTGGCGCCTGTGCCCGCACTGCGGTGCCATGATCGAGAGTTGTTCGCTGGAGTCCGTTTAGGGGAGGACCACCCATGGCTGTGACCACCGTCCGGTTCCTGACCTCAGGAATGCACTGCAGCTCGTGCTCGATGCTTGTGGACATGACGCTGGCCGAGCACCCGGGTGTGGTCGAGTCCAAGACCGATCACGCCACCGGCGTGTCCGTGGTCACCTTCGATACCGATGTCGTCTCGGCGGAGGGTGTGGTCGACGCGATCAGGTCGTCTGGCTACGAAGCTGAGATCGATCCCAGCTAGCGCGGGCCGGGATTCCTGTGTGCCCGGATCGTTCACATCACCCGTCGGGTCTGCACGTCGCCGTCGCCGTGATATCGGCGGTGTTGGTCCTCTCCGGGTTCTCGTACGCCACGTCACGAGTGGTAGGGATCGTCAGGACGCCGGCTTCACACAGCCGGGCTCTTGAGTCCGTGCCGGCAGAGCACGCCGCAGTCTCCGGTGAACCGGCACTCTCGACGATCGTCTACCGAGAAGACCGGGGAATCGACCGTAGGTGGCTCATGCCCGTCGAGGTGATGATGCAGCCCTCCGGTCCGGCAGGCAGCCTTCGCGGGGCCGCGCCACAGGGCAGACCGCTTGTCCTGTTGTTGAGTGGCAGCGCGATTCCTGAGAGCCTGCTCTTCGAGTCGTTGAGCGTCGCGACGGTCCACCTCGATGTCGAAGGCGCAGCGTGTTTGCCGCCTCTGGAACGCGGCGCGTACCCGTTCGCCGTGGTCCCCGGCCAGACCGATGGGCTGTTGCTCATCGAGTAGGTTGGACGCAAGATACCCCATAGGGTATAGTGATTCGAGTCTTCTACACCGAAAGGGTGGTTCGATGCCGGGCCCGTTCTCACTCGCCGTAGCGTTCGCAGCCGGTCTGCTGTCGTTTCTGTCGCCGTGCGTCCTGCCCCTGATTCCGGGCTACCTGTCGTTCATGACCGGCCTGACCACCACGGAGCTCTCGGAGAACAAGTCGGGACTTTCTCGCGTGCTGGTGCCCGCGCTGCTGTTCGTCGCGGGCTTCTCGTTCGTGTTCATCGCCTTGGGTGCGAGCGCCTCGGTTCTGGGGCAGTACGTCTCGGAATACCGCAGCATCATCGAGAAGGTCGCCGGTGTCGCGGTCATCGCATTCGGCGTTCTGATGACGGGGCTGGTGAAGGTGCCGTGGCTCTACGGTGAGGCCCGGATGGAGATGGGCAAGTCCAAGTCCTTCGGCCGAGGTGCCGCGCTGGTGATGGGTATGGCGTTCGCCGCCGGCTGGACTCCGTGCGTGGGCCCGATCCTAGGTACCATCCTTGCCTTGGCCAGCACAACCGGCGGTGTGGCGCAGGGATCGTTGCTGCTGCTGTTCTACTCGGCGGGCCTCGGGGTGCCGTTCATCTTGGTCGCCGTGCTGTTCGGCAAGCTCACTCCACTGATGAGAAGCGTGCAGCGCCATTCGCTGACCATCAACCGTGTCGCGGGCATCCTGCTGATCGTGGTGGGCTTGCTGATCGTCTCGGGGCAGCTCGGCGTGCTGTCCACCTGGCTGCTGGGTGTCGTTCCCGGAATCGAGATCGGATTGCCAAGTCTGACCCAGTGATCTGCGCGGTTCGTGGTCGTGAGTCCCTCTCCATGCAGTACGATGGGACCTGCGTTTACCTGAGCAGCGACAGATGAGCTGGAGTCCGGTGGCCGACACGCGCAACAAGAAACAAGGGCTGGCGTCGCGGATCGTCCGCACGACCATCGCGGTGGGGATCGTGACGATCGCCACGGCGGGTGCCGTGGCGCTGATCAGTACGTTCCAGCTCGCTGCCGAGAAGTCCGCCGGTCGCGGGATCATGGGCGCACAGAACGTCGAGGACCGCATCGAAGCTTCGCTTCGCGAAGTCCAGATCGCGCTGGACCGCGTGACTCAGGAGGCGGCGACCACCACCAACACCGTGGCCGCGCAGCGGGGAATCGAGGAGATACTCGAGGAATCGAGCTCTGTGCTCGAGGAAGCCTACATCACCGAGACCGACGGCGAGGTCCTCGCGTCGCTTCCCGGTGGGCCGCAGACAAGCGATGTGAGCGGCATGCAGTCGTTCGCGATCGTCCGGGGTGGGCATACGGGCTTTCTCACGCTCCATGCAGACAGCCCGGACAGTGTCGAGCTGTGGTTCGGGCGGACGTCGATCACCGCGCGCGGCAGACCCATCGTGACGCTTGCGCGCATCAACACCGAGTTCATGCGTGAGGTGCTCAATGCGGTCGCCGCCGAGGCCAACGACCGCGCCGTCACGTTGCTTGAAGGCCAAGGGGTCATCGGTGCGGCAGCGAAACAGCCGGCTCTGGACCTCACCACCGCTCAGTGGCGGCCGCGCAATCCCAACTCCGGCGGCGTGGTGCTCTCCACGACCGGTGGTCGCCTGATGAGTGGCCAGTACAACGACATACAGGGTATGCAGGGTGTCACGTGGCGCGTGGTCATCGTCGAGCCGGTGCAGCTCGCCGTACAAGACACTCTGCGCACGGTGTTGCCGTCGGTCAGCGTACTGGTCCTGGGCGGCCTTGTGGGCATCGTCGCCGCATGGGCGCTCTCGCAACGGATGGTTCGACCACTCAGAGAGCTTGAGCGAGCGGCGCGCAGCGCGGCGGCGGGTTCGTACGTGGGCTCGCTGAGAGTCGAAGGCGACGATGAGCTGAGCCGCGTCGCTCAGGCATTCAACGCCGTTGCGTTGCGGCTGAACTCGTTGCACGACCTCTCCCAGTTGCTGGCCAGCGCATCTCGGCTCGACCTCGTGCTCGACAGGATCCTGTCCTCGGTAGGCCACCTCATTGGTCCGGGGTCGGCTGCGATCTACCTGCTCGATGACGAAGGCGAGAACCTCGTGCCCGCCCAGTGCCGTGGCTTCGATCTGGCCGAGGTGCTTCCGGTGCCGGTGCTCAAGGGCGAGTGGTTGGCCGAGGCTTTGTACTCGGACGGGTCCATCGAGATCGAGCATGAC
>CAYXQU010000214.1:0-3753 GCA_964467305.1 uncultured Eubacteriales bacterium | reverse complement strand
ACAAGGTGGAGCCCTACGTGGTCGCCGCCGACGTCTACGCCGTCGACCCGCACGTGGGCCGCGGTGGCTGGACCTGGTACACCGGCTCGGCATCGTGGTTCTACCGAGTGGCGCTCAGGTGGCTGCTCGGCTTCCACGTGGTGGCTGGAGCGGACGGCGGATCCGAACTCGCGATCGACCCCTGCATCCCGGCGTCGTGGCCGGGGTTCTCGGTAGCGTACCGGCACGGTGGAGCTACGTACCGGATCCATGTCGAGAACCCGCAGGGCGTGTGCCGAGGCGTGGCGGGGGTCGAGCTGGACGGCGTGGCGGTCGAGGGTGGGCGCGTCGCGCTGGCCGACGATGGGCGCGAGCACGAGGTGCGGGTGGTGCTAGGGTAGGGCAGCACGCTCCACTCGCGGAGTGGAGTCACTTTGTGTGAACTGGTCTGACGTTCTTGCGGTCGACCTTCCGCGTCTTGCCCTTCTTGTGTTTCAAGGGCTGCGAGGCAGACCCGCCGATCAGTTGTCTGGAGTCTGGGCTTCCTCGTGCATCATGTTGAACCTCGGCAGGTACTCCCACTCCCTTGTGACCGGGTCGAGTCTGAAGTAGCGAGACCAAACATCACCCGATGACGGCAGGAAGTAGATATTATTCGGGTCGACATCTGCATAACGCGGGTCGGTCACCCATTCCTCGATGTCAGACCACTGCTGTGCGATCGACCCGGCTTCGCTGTCGTGACCGACAAGCACCCGCCGCCCCGGAAACAGCCTCACCCAGGTCTGCTCGAGTCTTCTCACGTCTTCAAGCGGCAACGACTCGCCGGAGAACATGCCCGCATCGATTCGGTCTGGCGCGAGTTCGCCTACTGAGCCGATGTAGTACCTGCCAGAGACCCTGAAGCCCGGCGTGGCGTCGCTTTCGAGGACAAAGTAGTAGGTGTGTAACTCCACCCCCCAAGGGAACCCGTCGAAGGGCAGATCGTCATCGCCTTCAAGGCTGATGATCCGATACCCCGGGAAGCTCTCTCGAAGCTCCTTGCGCACCTCCAGCTGGTTGAGCGGCCACCACGTCTGACTGCTGGCATAGGGCACACAGCAGCAAGACAGCAGCGCTAGAAGTACCAGCGCGATAACGATAGCTCTGACCTTGCTGCCGACAGTCCTCTCGGCCACTACTCCGCCCCCGCTACCACTGCGACCTCACAGCCCGTCTGCCACTCGATGCCGTCGCTCACGGGCCTGATGCTCACGAAGTACGGGCCGGGCTCAGCGACCGCCACATCCATCGAGAACTCCTCCCGCGACGCTCCCCACTGTCCGTCTTCGGCCTTCGCTTCATACCACGTCTGGCCATCATCGAGCGAGTACCGGACGCCGTCCACGCTCGCTCCGTTGAAGCGCGCCTCGCCCGCGACCGTGAACGTCAGGGCGGACGTCACGTCATCGCCCAGCACTGTCGCTTGCACTTCCTGCAACTCGATCCCATCGAGGTCGTTCGTGAATCCGACTCCGCTGGGCTCGAGTCGACTCAAGGGGATTGCGGCTGCCCCCGGGTCAACGTAGTCGAGATACTCGTCTCGCGCCATGACCGTGACCTCGCTGAGCGCGACAGCACCGTCACCCAGCCCGGCGAGCGAAGCCGCTGGCACGCCCAGGGTACAGACCTGAGAAGCTCCCGGTGTCAGAGTGGTGTCCACCGACACCACTTGGGATTCCCCGTCCGACCCAGAGACGAGAATGGCCTCGATCGTGACCGGCTGCGTGGTGTCCTCGCTGCCCTGGACAGGCACAGATACGATCCGCTCGGCGATGAGGCCGGCTTCGAACCTCGTTGATACACCAAGGCCCTGACCGATGCTCACACTCCCTACATCCAAAGCCACGACGTCTGTCATCATCGCTCGTGCCTGCTCGGTGTCGTTCGAGGTGGCCTGCACCTCGAACCCATGCTCTCCGGGGGAAAGCGGAGGCATCAGCACCGTCGCTACACCGTCACCCGCGACTTCGTCGGGCCAGGCACCGAGATCGTTCGGCGACACACCGACTTCGCCGACATCCGCGAGGTACGACCACCCTGTCGCCGGGTCCTGCTCGCTACTCAGGCTCACGGACATCGTCACGATCATCGACTCACCCGCCGCCACAAACGCCGGTGGTTCGCACTCAAGGACCGGTCCGCCGAGCTCATAGAGTAGAGCCTCCCCCTCGTCCGGTGAGTCGATCTCGATCATGTAGGTGCCTGTCTCTTCCACAGAAACGGTGACGGTCTCGAAATCGGGTGCGAACTCGCCCAAAGCCTCGGCATCATCGGGATCCAACGGCTCGGTGGATTCAACCGACTGGATCGTAAGATCGTTGCCCTCGAGGTCCTGGGCCGTCACCACAGTCCCAGCGGGCAGGTTTTCGAGCACGATTGGCCCACTCGCAGCGATCGTACGAACGGCTGGTTCTTCGGCGTCATCAACCGAGAAGTTGGTAACAAGCTGCGGCTCGACGGGCGCCAACGATGGCTCGTCAAGGGATGCTGCTTCGATCTCGTGCATCGCAGTCGCGTAGGCCGCACTGATGCCCTGGGACTCCTGCACCTCGGCCTCAGTCATGTATGACGCCGCGGCTGTTGCGGATGCCCTCTTCTTGAGGTGATTGAGCGCGCCTGCGTATCCAGAAAGATACTGATTCTGGTACTTGTATCGGAGGTCATCTGTTGGATAGGTCTGGTTAGCCATGATGTGCGTTCGATTCTTGGCATTTGGGAAATCGATCTTGAATCCCCACTTGCTGAAAAGGAAGGTGTGTACTCCGCGGTACAGAATGCCTGTGTACCCTGCGTCGCCGCGCAGCTTCGACGATCCATGTGCGCTGGCGACGCTCACTACGCAGTCGCCGCTACCATACCCGCCTTCCCACTTCTCGTACTTACCGCCGAACCGGACGTACGAGATGCGCGACCTGTTCGCAAGGTGATCATTGTAGTCATTATCCGCACCCTCCTTACTCCACATCGAAGTGCGAAGGTCATACAAACCAGGATTCGCAGCTCTCGCCAGCTTCTTGGCTCTCCTGATGACGTTGGCATCCGTGCGGGGTATTCCCTCTTCTTGCAGTTGAACCGTGGCCTTCGCTTGGAAACGCGGCCAGTAGCGCTCCCAGCCAGTGTTCGCCCAACCGGACCCGTAATTCGGCGAACCGATCTGAATCACACCTACGCACTTGTCCCGGTACTTCTTTCCCCCGGATACGGTGTTGCACGTGCTGTCCAAGAGCGCCCTCGAATCAAGACCGCCCTTCGAGTAGCACACGAGAATGTACGGCCGTATGCCACCCGAGGTGGTTACGACAGTGCTGGCTTTGAGATAGTCCATGATGCGATTGCCGTTAGTGTGGATGCCGCCCTTATTCCACATGCTCAACTTGCGATACTTCGAGGCCACCTTCTTGCGCTCGGTTCCATACTGGCTTGGGACTCTGATTATGCGATGGGTTGAGCCGAACCTGTTCAGCAGAGCGCTGAAAGTCCTATCCTCCACCACATCCTCCACGTCTCCAAGTCTAGCGAGATCGGTGCCGTACTCCATCTGCTGGTTCCGATAACCCGTGACGAACACCAGCACCGGGTTCCTGCTCTTGGCAGATGCCGCAGCCGCTGCCACCGGTTGGTGCGTCAGCTCGAACGCGGCTGAATCGGTCCACGCCGACCACATCAGTCCGGTGCCATCTTGCCGCGCCGAGGCGGCGCGCATTCGGACGCGATAGCCCGCATCGGCATCCC
>CAYXQU010000213.1:0-3758 GCA_964467305.1 uncultured Eubacteriales bacterium | reverse complement strand
AGTGAGTCTCTGCTGGTGATGTAGAAGGCGCCGTTCTCGACGAGCAGGCCGTCGAACTCCTGTCGGCGGGGCCTGTCAGCGACGCTGTAGTTGAGCGGGACCGCCCAGCCGTCGGTCTCTTGCCAGATGAAGCGCTTCTGGCGCACCACCGAGAGCAGTGAGTCGTGGCCGCGGATCTCGAAGCGCTCGATCCCGCGGTGCAGGTCATGGCTGCGCAGGAGCGGCGAGGTGGCCTGGATCAAGATGAGGTTGCTCGCCTCCGGGTGGTGCTCGGCGTACTCGATGAGCGGCTGCTCGCTGGGGGCGGTGTCGGTGGCGCTTTCCCGCGAGCGCCGGTGGATCTCCACCGGTCGCCCCGGCAGGTCGTTCACGATCGCTTCGATACGCTCGTCGTCGGTCGAGACCACGATGCGCTCGATGGCGTCACAGCCCTGTGCGGCCTCGATCACCCACTGCACCAGGGGTTTTCCCGCCATGGGTTTGATGTTCTTGAGGGGGATGGACTTGGAGCCGCCCCGGACCGGGATGAAGGCGGTGTATCGTGCGCTCACAGCCGGACGCCTCTGAACTTGAGCTTCTCGCGCTGGACCTCCTCGATGCCCAGGATCTCTGCGGGTTTGAAGGTGAGGGCAGCATGCACGTTGTCCAGGTCGCGCTTCAGGCGTCGCACGCCCTCAGGCTCGAGCGACGCGGCGTGGTCGGTTCCGCGCCAGGTCCTGTCGAGCGTGTAGTGCCGCTCGATGATCGAAGCGCCAAGTGTGAAGGCGGCGATATCCACCGCGATTCCCAGGTGGTGGCCGGAGAAGCCGATCGACTTCACCACCCCGCCGTAGGTACCGGTCAGTCGCGAGATCTCCAGCAGGCACACGTCTTTGAACGGCACCGGATAGCCCGAGGTGCACGAGAACAGCACGAGGTCGCCACCGCGGCCCGCGTCGGCGAAGAGCTCCACGATGCGCTCCTCCTCGGCACGCGTGGTCATGCCCAGCGACAGCTGGATCTCTCCGCCATAGCTCGCAGCGAGCCACGCGAGCATCTCGTAGTGGGTGTTGCATGCCGAGGGCACCTTGATGCTCGTGGGGTCCAGCGAGGCGATCTCACGCGCCGAGGTCACGTCCCACACCGAGCAGCCGTAGACGATGCCGAACTCGTCGCACCACTCCTTGAGCTGCCGATGCTCGTCCACGGAGAACTCGAGGTACTCGCGGTGCGCGCCGTAGGTCTCGCCGTAGGCATGCGCGGGGTTGGGGTGCGGAGCGGAGTACTGCTCCGGCGTCAGCAGTTCCGTGTTGTTGCGCTTCTGGAACTTCACGGCGTCGGCGTTGCAGTACACCGCCGCGGTCTTGATCAGCTCGCGCGCGGTGTCCATCTCGCCGCGGTGGTTGCAGCCGATCTCAGCGATCAGGTAGGGCGTGGGATACACGACGACGGCTCTCCTTCGAAGTGGCGGGGCGACGTGACGAGCCCCTCAAAGTGGGCCCGTTGGCCCTCTTGAGCCGATGCTATCGACGTTGCGGCCCCATTCAGCTACATGCGGGTTATCTTTGTGTTAGAAGTCGGTTGCATCCCGCTCACACGCGTTTCACGTAGCTATCGTGTGCGCTATGAACACCACCGATCAGCCCATACACCCGGGTCCCGGCGAGCTACGGATCCTGTTCATCGCCGGGTACGACTCGAACAACTTCGCCTTCGTCGAGCTCATCGGAGAGCTGCAGCGCCGCGGGCACCGGTGCACGGTGCTCGTGGACAACGAGAACGACTCGGTCAACAACAAGATGTTCTGGAGTGCGGGCATCGAGCTGACTCCGCTGGCACGCTTCCGCCTCGATCGCGTGGGCGAGTACCACTTCGCGTTCTCCGGGCCGTTCGTGAAGATGAGCCAGCGCAAGCTCTTCGACGCGATCGCCAGCAAACGCGTGTTCCTGATCTCGTTCGCGAGCCTCTTCTCGGCGGTGACGATGCGCGTGCCGGCCGATCTGGTGATCACCACCAGCGAGGACAAGTTCGCCGAGTTCGCCGACAACGGGCTGCACTACTCGGCGGTCGCCATAGGAAATCCCCAGTACGATCGCCTGGTCAGGGCACGAGACGAGTGGAGGGCGAGCCGAGAAGGCCGCCCCGTGCGAGAGGTGCTGATTGTCGACCAAGGGGCGTACCCCTTTGGTGACGAGGGCAAAGGCGAGCTCGCCGCCACGCTCGTAGCGATGGCGCGGAGCAGCCCCGAGATGCGCTTCCGGCTCAAGCCTCGCTACCTGCCCAACGAACCCGGCGACCATCTACACAGCCCTTCAGAGCACCTGTTCAGCCACCTGACCGACTTGCCCGAGAATCTCGAGTTGCTGTGCGAGCCGCAGCTGCTCGAAGACCTCATGCTCGAGTCCGATGCGATGGTCACGCTGTGGAGCACGTCTCACCTGGCCGCCATCGCCCTAGGCATGCCGCTCATGCTCGTGGGAGGGTTCACCTCGGTCGATGTCTTCGACGTGCGAAAGCAGCGTGTCGACTGGGCGTACCGCAGGCTTGCCGACACCGGTTGTCTGGTGGACCGCGAGTACCTGCGCGACCACCCCTGCACCTTCGCGCACCCCGGCCCGGGCTACATCAGGCGTGAGTTCTACGATGCTCAGAGCTTGGTCGCACCACGCGTCGTGGATCTCGTGGAGCTCTTGCACGACACGGTGCTCGTACCCGGCAAGGCGTTTCGCAGAGGCGTGCAGCTTGGGTTCTCGGAGTTCATGGAGGCGCTCGAGGGCGGGCAGCTCGATCTGAGGACCGCCGGCTCGCCGCAACACCTGCTGGACCGCTCTTTGTACCGGCGGCTCAACGGCGTGGTGCAGCAGCTCGTCTTCGACAACCGGTGCATGGGATACGTGCTCGACATGTCGCGGATCGCGAGCTTCTGGGATGCGTGGCCACCCAAAGGCGCGACCGAGCAAGACATCACGACGATCCTGGGTCGGGCCCAGCGCGAGGCACTCGAGATGAAGGCCCGCTTCTTCGAGGCGAACCCGCAGGTGGTGGCCACCGACAAGTTCGTGCAGGACCACTACTTCGATTGGCTGTTCGAGACAGGCGAGCACGCGGCGCTGCTCGCGTACGAAGGGCCGGTTGTGGTGCCCGAGAGCCTCGAGTACAACCGGGCACGGGTGTGGCTACGCCGAGGCAGGTTGCTGCGCAGTGCGAGGGGCTTTGTGAGGTCCTTCGAGCTTTCGCTCGCCAAACCGGTTCGCGAGCTTCGCAAGGATAAGAACATCACCGTACTGCTGTCCCGTGCGGACAGGAGCCTGCTTGCGCACGCGATCATCCCGGCTCTCGCGATCCTGGGCGATCGCAGCGTGCTGGCGACCATCGAGGTGCCACGGCGCGCCGGGTTCGAGGCGCTGGCGTTCCTTCGCCTCATCGGACTTCGGCGGGTGGGGGAGCGCGAGCGCGCGCGACAGTGGGGCGCCCAGTGCCTCTCGGCGATGCTGGGGCAGCCCAGGCGCGGCAGACGCGGCCTGAAGGGCGCGATACTGCGGGCGGTCCAAGGCGTGTACCGGCTGCTGCTTGAAGGGTACGTCCGCGCGCTTGCCTGAGGTTCGCGGGCGGCGGGCCTGAACGGGTGCCGAGCCAATCCGTGGTATGATTTGTAGTTCGCGTGCGTACGCGCGCGACTATCTACACACCACGTTCATCGGAGTCTCATGCGTCAGACCGACGTTCGCAACATCGCCATCATCGCCCATGTCGACCACGGCAAGACCACGCTCGTGGAC
>CAYXQU010000212.1:0-3768 GCA_964467305.1 uncultured Eubacteriales bacterium | reverse complement strand
CCTCGATCTTCTGGACCGATGTCGGGTCGATGGCCGAGCAGGGCTCGTCCATGAGCAGCACTTCGGGCTGAACCGCAAGCACGCGTGCGATGCACAGTCGCTGCTGCTGACCGCCTGAGAGCGTGAGCCCGCCCCTGCCCAAGATGTCCTTCACCTCTTTCCAGAGGTTCGCACGCTTGAGCGACTCTTCGACAACCGCATCGAGTTCGGCCTTGCTCTTGACGCCTTGAAGGCGCGGTCCGTAGGCGACGTTGTCGTAGATCGACTGAGGGAAAGGGTTCGGCTGCTGAAAGATCATGCCCACGCGTCTGCGCAGGTCGACCGGATCGACGCCCGGACCGTAGATGTCGGCGCCATCAAGCAGCATCGTGCCCTCGACACGAGTCCCCGGGATCAGGTCGTTCATCCGGTTCATGCACCGCAGGAACGTCGACTTGCCGCATCCTGAAGGACCGATGAACGCCGTGACGGCCTTGCTGGCCACGTCGACCGTGATGCCGGTGAGGGCATTGAAGTCCCCATACCAGAAGTTGAGGCCCTTGACGTGGATCTTCACCTCGCCGGTCGCGGGGTGCGAATGGTGATGGTGCTGTGCCAAGGTCACGTTGTCGGGGCTCATTGAGCTACACCTTCCGATATCGCTTCAGAATCCAACGGGCGCTCAGGTTGAACGCGAGGATCATGATCATCAACAACAGGGCCGTGCCATACGCCGCCGGCAGGTTGATACCGTCGACCGCGAGTAGATACAGGTGGATGGTCATTGGTCGCCCGGAATCCAGCGGAGAAATGGGAATGTTGATCGCTTGCCCCATGGTGTAGAACACAACAGCGGTCTCACCTACCGCACGGCCGGTGGCCAGGACGATACCTGTGATGATGCGCGGGGCGGCGGCGGGAAGCACCACCCGGCTCACGGTCTGCCACTTGGTCGCGCCCATGCCGTAGCTGCCCCAGCGGATATAGCGAGGCACCGAGCGGATCGCTTCTTCTGTCGCGCGCATGACGATGGGCAGCATCAGCAGCGACAGTGCCAGCGATGCGGAGAGCATCGACAATCCGATGCCCATCGCCTCGACGAACAAGGCGAATCCGAACAAGCCCATGACGATCGACGGCACGCTGGCAAGCGAGTCCGCGGCGAACCGGATGGTCGCGACGGTCTTGCCCTGATGCGCGTACTCGGCGAGATAGACCGCTGCGAGCACGGCGATGGGGGTGCAGATCAGCATCGACAGCCCCGTCACGTAGAGCGTCGACACGATGGTGGGGCCGATGCCGCCCTCTGCGTTGACCCCGTGCGGCCGCGTGAAGATGAACTCCGGAGAGATGACCCGGATCCCGTTGATGAAGACGTAGACGATGATCGCGCCGAGCACGGCGACGGTGATGCCTGCCGCCACCCACAGCACGCCGATGGCGATGTTGTTCGTCACGCGCTTGTCCATCTTCAGTCCTTCAGTTTCGAGAGAAGGCGAACGGTCAGCACGAGCGCCATCGAGATCAGGAACAGTATCGCGGCCATTCCGAACAACGCGGTTCGATGCACGCCGGATGAGTAACTCATATCCATGACGATCTGGCTTGTGAGAGTCGCCATGGGTGCCCCGATACCTGCGAAGAACTGCGGCGCGCCACCCACCAGCATGAGCACGGCCATCGTCTCGCCCACCGCGCGTCCCATGCCCAGGATTATCGCGTCCACGATGCCGATCTTGGCTGCTGGCACCACGACTTTGTAGATCGTCTGCCACTGGGTCGCACCCATCGCGTAGCTGGCCTCACGGATTCCCATGGGAATCGACTGGAGTGCGTCTTCGGAAAGCGCCGCGATCGTGGGCACGATCATGATGGCGAGGATGATCCACGTGGTGAGCGGCCCGAAACCGATGCCGCCGGTGAGCTCTCCGATCACCGGCCGGAGCATCACGACGCCGAAGAAGCCGTAGACGACAGAAGGAATACCGGCCAGCAACTCGACGGCGGGACGAACGATCGCGCGCACTCTGGGTGAGGCGATCTCCGAGAGGAACACCGCGGTGCCCACGGCAAGCGGGGTCCCGATCGCCAGCGCGCCCAAGGTGACGACGAACGACCCCTGGATGAGAGGCAAGACGCCGTACAGATCATCGGACGGCGCCCACTCCTTGCCGAACAGGAACCCGACAAGGCCCACCTCAGAGGTGATCGGCCACGCCTTCCACCCCACGAACAGGAAGATCAGCGCAACCGCAAGCACCGCCACGAAGGCGCACGCGAAGAAGGTCGCTGCGAGAAGCCACTCTTTGACCTGCGTCTCACGCGAAACGAGCTGAAGCTCGCCGGCAGCAGGACGCACTCCGTCAACCTGGGCCACTTACTGGTTCCTCTCCGTGACCGGGACGAAGCCCGCGTCGATCACGACGCCCTGCTGGACCTCATCGGAAAGCACGTAGTCCACGTAGCGCTTCGCAAGCCCGCTCGCCTCACCCTTGGTGAAGAAGTGAAGCGTGCGTGCGATGGGGTATTCCTTACTGGCGACGGTCGCCTCGCTGGGCGTGACGCCGTCGACGTCGAGGGCCTTGACCACTGTCGAGGTGAAGCGTGGCTCAACGAACCCGACGCTGATGTAGCCGATGGCACCCCGCGAGCGCGACACGACGTCACGAACCTGCCCGGTGCCGGGCAGCACCACTGCCGAGCGATCGAAGCGGGCCTCATCGGCCATGACGATCTTCTTGAACGCCTCGCGTGTGCCGGATGCCTCGTCACGGTTGACGAGGTCGATGTGTCGATCCTCGCCGCCCACCTCAGACCAGTTGGTGATCTTCCCCGAGTAGATGTCGCGCAGTTGCTCGACCGTGAGCCCGGCTACCGGGTTCAGGGGATTGACGATGACAGCGATCCCGTCAAACGCGATCGGGATGTCGGTGAGCCCCAGATCGGCCTCTTCGGTCTTGAGGTCCCGAGACGACGTCCCGATGTCGCTTGTGCCGGTGCTCACCGATTCGATGCCCGCCGAGGAACCCAAGCCGGAGACGAGCACGTGCGTACTGGGCTCACGCTCGTGGAAGGCCTCTGCGGCCTGTTCGGCGATGGGCAGGATGGTGGTCGAACCGGTCACGATGATCTGCGTGTCGGCCGATGCTCGCCGACCGCAGCCGGCAAGCGCGAGCGTGCTGATCGCAAGCAGCGCGGCGAGGGCTATCCGTGAATGCAGACGAGCGCCCCGTGACGGCCCGTCATGCCGGCCTCGGCGCGGTACGAGTAGAACCGGTCGGTCGTCTCGGCGGTACAGGTCCCGAGACTGGCGATGTTGCACGGGTCGACTCCTGCGTTGGTCAGTGATGTGGCCACGACAAAGCCGAGATCGAGTCCGCCCGACTCGGCCCGCGCAAGAGTATCAAACGTGTTAACGAAAAGCGACAGGATTCTTTCATCTACCGGGTAACAACACGCGCCGATGTGTGCCCCGACATACGCGCGCACCGCGCTGGCCGGTGCTCCCGACAGCGCGCATACACGCATCACACCCGCCGAGACGATCCCTGCGAGCGCCCCGCGCCATCCCGCGTGGACGATGCACACAGCCGGGCCCGGTGCCACAAGCACCACCGGGACGCAGTCGGCGAACAGCAGCATCAATGGCAGGTCGGCAGTGGTTGTCGCGAGTCCGTCGCACGAAGCCACCGGTCCGGCTGACCGCGTCGCAAGCGCACCCGATCCGGCATGCGTCTCGTCAACCGTGGCGATGCGATCCCCGTGCACCTGCTCGGCGGTGACCAGACG
>CAYXQU010000211.1:0-3792 GCA_964467305.1 uncultured Eubacteriales bacterium | reverse complement strand
CGTATCGGCCACGGCGCTCCTGCGGCGCACCGGGCATCTCGACGCCACCGGACTGATGAGTGCCGAGGGCCCACTCCAGTCGAGATTCTCACGCGACGAGGCCGGTGTCGCGAGGTTCGACTTCGACGCAGGGGTCTCGCTGACGCAGCTCGATACCCGTGCGATCCAGCTCGCCGTCGCGGCCATTCGTGTCGCGGTGGGATCAGTGTTGGAGGATGCTGGCCTTCGCGGAGGGGACCTGCGTTCGGTCAGCGTCGCCGGAGCGTTCGGTGCGGCGTTGGACCTCTCCGATCTGGTCGACCTTGGTTTGATCCCGTCGGGCGCAGCCGGTGCGGCTCGACTTGCCGGCAACACGGCGCTCGCGGGAGCGATAGAGTTGGCGCGCGAGGCGCCCGCACAGCGCGAAGAGTCAGTGTCTCGGATCGTGGGATCGGTGCGCGTGCTCGACTTGGCCACTCGTCCGGGGTTCAACGAACGATTGATGGCGGCCATGACGCTGGATGCCACGTTGGGCTGAGCCACTGGCTCGACGGTAGCGCAGGAGTGCCCTACAGGCTCCAGACAACGCAGAAGCCCCGGCCTTCGGGCCGGGGCTTCTTCAATCCTTCCCTGCTATTACCCCTGAGTCTCAGTTGAGCGAGCGGTCTGCCTGGTGACCGCATGTTCCAAGATGCCGGTCGTTGGATCGCTCAGATATAGCCGGTTGTCGCCCGCATCCCGCGGATGACGTATTGAGGGAAGGGAAACCTGTCAATGCAGTCACCATACTCCGGAATCAGGCACTGGGCAACATTTGTTACAATCAGGTTCGTTAAGCTTCGCCCGACCCCGCTGCGCCCCGCGCCGTCCACCGACGCTGTCGCGCCGCCCACCAAATTGGGCCGGGGAGCGCCTGAATCCAACAGTAGTATGTATCCAACGGCCCACGCATGTGCGCGGGCCGATCTGTTCTCGCAGGAGGGGTGGCTCCGCATCGCGGTCGTCAAAGTACCAGCGGTGTGTGCTCACACGAGATGTTAAGGAGGCCGGTATGACTGACGAGTCTGTCTCGATTCAATCGCTTGCAGGCGAGTCTCAGGTCATCAATCCGCCCGCATGGGTGTCCGAGGGTGCCTGGATCAAGAACATGGACGAGTACAAGGCCATGTACGAACACTCGGTGACTGATCCGGAGGGCTTCTGGGCCGAGAAGGCCGAGGAGTTCTTGTATTGGGAGAAGAAGTGGGACACCGTTCTCGATTACGAGTTCGATACCCCGCGCGTCGAGTGGTTCAAGGGCGGCAAGACCAACGTCTCCTACAACTGCCTCGACCGTCACCTCACCACGTGGCGCCGCAACAAGGCCGCCATCATCTGGGAGGACGACGAGGGACGTAGCAAGGTCTACACGTACCAGTCGCTCTACTACAAGGTGTGCCGCTTCGCCAATGTGCTCAAGAAGCACGGGATCAAGAAGGGCGACCGCGTCGCGATCTACCTGCCCATGATTCCCGAGCTTCCGGTCGCGATGCTGGCGTGTGCCCGCATCGGGGCGATCCACTCGATCGTCTTCGGTGGTTTCTCGTCGCAGTCACTTCGCGACCGCATCCAGGACTGTGGCGCCAAGCTGCTGGTCACCGCCGACGAGGGCCTGCGTGGTGGACGTATCGTCCCGCTCAAGGCGATGGCCGATGAGGCCCTGCGCGAGTGCCCCACCATCAAGTCCTGCATCGTGGTGTCGCGCACGCAAAACGTGGTCGACATGGAGCCCGGTCGCGACTACTGGTACCACGACGAGACCCGCTCTCCCGAGATCGCCAACCACTGCGACATCGAGTGGGTCGACTCGGAGGATCCGCTGTTCATCCTCTACACGTCAGGATCGACCGGCAAGCCGAAGGGCGTGCTCCACACCACCGCCGGCTACCTGCTCTATGCGGCCATGACGTTCAAGTACACCTTCGACTATCACGACGAAGATGTGTTCTTCTGCACCGCGGACATCGGCTGGGTCACCGGCCACAGCTACGTCGTGTACGGCCCGCTCGCCATCGGTGCCACCTCGCTCATGTTCGAGGGCGTGCCCACCTACCCGGACGCCGGCCGATTCTGGAAGATCGTCGAGAAGCACGGCGTGAACCAGTTCTACACCGCTCCCACCGCCATTCGCGCGCTCATGAAGGCGGGCGAGGAGTGGCCGGCGAAGTACGACCTGTCGAGCCTGCGGGTGCTGGGTACCGTTGGTGAGCCGATCAACCCCGAGGCGTGGCTGTGGTACTGGAAGAACATCGGCCGCTCGGAGATCCCCATCGTCGACACCTGGTGGCAGACCGAGACCGGCGGTCACATGATCACCAACCTTCCCGGCGCTACCCCCATGAAGCCGGGTTCGGCGACGATGCCGTTCTTCGGCATCCAGCCGGTCATCCTCAACGAGGACCAGAGCGAGACCGAGCAGGGCTCCGGCGGCCGCTTGTGCATCAAGTACCCGTGGCCGGGCATGCTCCGCGGCACGTGGGGCGATCCGGACAACGCACGCGTCAAGGAGGTCTACTTCTCGACGTTCCCCGGCAAGTACTTCACCGGTGACGGGTGCCGCCAGGATCTCGACGGCTACTACTGGCTGCTGGGTCGCGTCGACGACGTGATCAACGTCTCCGGTCACCGCATGGGTACGGCCGAGGTGGAGTCCGCGCTGGTCAGCCACCCGTCGGTCGCCGAGGCTGCCGTGGTCGGCTTCCCGCACGACATCAAGGGAGAGGGCATCTACGCCTACGTCATCTTGAAGACGGGCGAAGAGGCCTCGAGCGATCTGTACAAGATCCTCGTTGGTCATGTCCGCAACGAGATCGGCCCGATCGCCAGCCCGGATCACATCCACTTTGTTCCGGAGCTGCCCAAGACCCGTTCTGGCAAGATCATGCGCCGCATCCTGCGCAAGGTCGCAGCCGGCGAGCGAGACATGGAAGCCTTTGGCGACATCTCGACGCTGGCCGACCCGTCCATCGTGCAGGTGATCTTGGATACCGCGCCCGACGCGTAGGCATCGGCTCCAGTGTGCTCTTGTGGCGGTCCCGTCTCCCGGTGTGGGGAGACGGGACCGTCTTCATTTCTCCGCCTTGCGATGGGGTCCTTTTCCGCGATGCGTCCAGTGAGGGCAGCGTGGTAGAATTGTGAGCTGGCGCGCACAACGCGCCCCGCATGCTCTCGCATTCGAAAGGACACCACTCAATGGCTTTCAACGATCTGTTCCTTCGTGCTGCGCGCCTCGAGCCCACCGAGCGCACCCCTGTGTGGATGATGCGCCAGGCCGGACGCTATATGCAGGAGTATCGCGACATCCGCGCGAACCACGGATTCCTCGAGATGTGCGGCACCCCAGAGCTGGCCATCGAGGTCACGCTGCAGCCGGTCGACCTGGTGGGCGTGGACGCGGCGATCATGTTCTCTGACATCCTGGTGAGCTTCCCGGGCATGGGACTCGACCTCGAGTTCCAAAGTGGTGTGGGCCCGCTGATCCACAACCCCATCCGCGCCGTGGACGACGTGCGCAAGCTTGGTGTCGCTGACCCGGTGGAGACCACCGGCTACGTGCAGGAGATCATCAAGGGCTGCCGCGCCGAGCTGGTCGACAAGGTTCCGCTGATCGGGTTCGCCGGCGCTCCGTTCACCCTCGCGAGCTACGCCATCGAAGGCCGCGGCACACGCGACTACGAGCTGTGCAAGGCGTTCATGTGGAGCGAGCCCGAAGCGTGGGATGAGCTCATGACGAAGTTCTCGGACACCACGATCGCGTACCTCAAGATGCAGATC
>CAYXQU010000210.1:0-3795 GCA_964467305.1 uncultured Eubacteriales bacterium | reverse complement strand
CCACGGGGCTGGGGTCGTATCACGCGTCGCACGACAGCATCTGGGTGGGTTGGGCAGAGGTGCCAGCGGGGCGCTTGTCCGCAGACGAGCGACAGTCTCTGCGATCCACCTTGCTCGAAGAGCACCGCGCGGTTCCGGTGTTTCTCACGGCGCGTGACGTGAGCGGCTTCTACGCCGGCTTCTCGAACGGTACCTTGTGGCCGCTGTTCCACCAGTTCACTCGCTACGCCGAGTTCGACCCCGAGCATTGGGCCGCGTACGAGCGGGTCAACCGCCGCTACTGCGACGCCGTGATGGAGGTCGCACAGCCCGGCGATACCATCTGGGTCCAGGACTACCAGCTCATGCTGCTGCCTCAGATGCTTCGCGAAAGGATGCCCGATGTGACCATCGGGTTCTTCCTTCACATCCCGTTTCCCACGTTCGAGGTGTTCCGGCAGCTGCCGTGGCGCCGCGAGATTCTCGACGGGGTCCTTGGCAGCGACGTCATCGGTTTCCACACGTATGACTACGTGCGGGGTTTTCTCAGCAGCGCCCGACGGATCCTTGGGGTGGAGGAGCAGTACGGCCGTATCTCTCGAGATGAGCGCTTGGTGACCGTCGACGCGTTTCCCATGGGCATCGACTTCGACAAGTACGCGCATGGTGCCGCGTCGACGAAGGCGCTGCGAAGCGTAAGCAAGATCACGAAGGGTGTCTCGGACCGAAAGATCGTTCTCTCGGTCGACAGGCTCGACTACACCAAAGGGATACCGGAGCGGCTCCAGGCGTTCGACCGATTCCTCGAACACCACCCGGAGTGGCGCAACAAGGTGTCGCTGGTCTGCGTCGCGGTACCTTCACGCACACGCGTCGACCAGTATCGACGCCTCAAGGAGCAGGTGGAGCGTCTCGTGGGCTCCATCAATGGCAGGCACGGAACGGTGGACTGGGTGCCCGTGCGCTACCTCTACCGCGCGCTTCCCTTCCACACGCTGGTCGCGATGTATGCCGCAGCGGATGTCGCGCTGGTGACGCCGCTTCGCGACGGGATGAACCTCATCGCCAAGGAGTACGTTGCCGCACGCGGCGACAATGGCGGGGTACTGGTGTTGTCAGAAATGGCGGGCGCTGCATGGGAGCTCGTTGACGCGGTGCAGGTGAACCCGTACGACAGCGATGGCATGGTGCACTGCATCGGGCTGGCGCTCTCGATGCCTCTCGAGGAGCAGCGCAGGCGGATGGAGTCCATGCAGGCCAGGGTGCGCCGCTACGACGTGTTGCGTTGGGCGGAGGAGTTCTTGGGGGCGGTGGACAGGATCAAGGAGCTGCAGAAGGGTTACGACGAGCGGCGCCTCAACGATGCCACTCGCGACCGGCTGGTTCACGCCTACCACAACGCCACATCCCGCCTGCTCATGCTCGACTATGACGGGACGCTGACTCCCTTCGCACGCAAACCCCAAGAGGCGATCCCGTCGCAACATGTTCATGATCTGCTCGCGAGTCTGGCGTCCGACCCGCGAAACGACGTGGTGGTGATCTCCGGCCGAGAACGAACGTCGCTTGAAGGATGGCTGGGTGACCTGCCTATCGATATGGTCGCCGAACATGGAGTGTGGTTGCGCGGCCAAGAGTCGGGCTGGGTGACCTCCGAGCCCATGACTGACAGTTGGAAGCCCCGCATCAGGCCGATCATGGATCTGTTCGTGGACAGAACCCCCGGGTCGTTTCTCGAGGAGAAGGACTTCTCTTTGGTGTGGCACTACCGCGCAGTCCAACCGGGTCTTGCCGATGCCCGTGTGGCCGATCTCAAGGAGGCGCTGCTCAGGGTCGCCGGAGACTTCGGTCTCGCGATCATGGAGGGCAACCGGGTGCTTGAGGTCAAGAGCGCGCAGGTCAACAAGGGGAGTGCTGCCCATCGCTGGATGTGCCGAGACGAGATCGAGTTCGTGATGGCGGTTGGCGATGACCGCACCGATGAAGACATGTTCGAGATGGCCGCACCCGATGCCTGGACGATCAAGGTGGGCGGTGGGGCGACGCACGCACGCTTCTCCGTGAGAAGCGTGGCCGAGGTGCACGAACTGCTGGCGCAACTCGCCGGAGAGGAGCGGTGATGAGACATCTGGAGGACTACCGCGGCATCGTTTCGGACGCGGTTCTGGCCGATCTGCACCGGCGGGCGTCTCGGCTCTACGACAAGCACGTCGTGCATGTGAACTCCACCGCCCAGGGTGGCGGAGTCGCTGAGATGCTCTACACGCTGATCCCGTTGATGAACGACGTGGGAGTCGATTGCGGGTGGCGTGTCTTGGTGGGTGGCTCGGACTTCTTCAACGTCACGAAGGCGTTTCACAACGGTCTGCAAAGCGAGCCCATAGATCTGACCGAGCAGAAGAAACGTGTCTACACGGAGGCCAACGAGAACTTTGCCGCGTACACCCACTTCAGCAACCACGACGCGGTGGTGATCCACGATCCACAGCCGCTCCCCATGATCAGGTTCTACAAGAAGCGCCAACCGTGGATATGGCGCTGCCACATCGACCTCACAGAGCCCGACCCTGTGCTGTGGGACTTCCTCAAGGGCTACGTGATGCGCTACGACCTGGTGATCGTCAGCCACGAGCAGTACCGCAGACCGGATCTGGCCGTCGAGCAGCGAGTGATCAACCCGGCGATCGACCCGCTCAACCAGAAGAACATCGACCTTCCCGAGGAAACCGTAGCCAAATACATCGACCGGTTCGATATCCCGCTCGACAAGCCGCTCATCACCCAGGTATCGCGCTTCGACAAGTGGAAGGATCCCGAGGGGGTCATCGAGGTCTTCCGGCGCGTGCTCGAGCGTGTTGATTGCCGGCTGGTGCTGGCAGGCAATATGGCCACCGATGACCCTGAGGGCATTGGTATGTTCGAGAGCGTGAAGGCCAGTGCGAAGGACCTCATCGAGTCGGGGCGGCTCATCGTCATCATTGGAGCGAGCGACATCGAGATCAACGCACTGCAACGGGTGTCATCAGTGATCCTTCAGAAGTCACTGCGCGAGGGCTTCGGCCTCACCGTTTCTGAGGCGATCTGGAAGCAGACGCCGGTGGTCGCATCACGCGTGGGCGGCATCCCGCTGCAGATCATCGACGGCGAGACCGGCTTCTTGGTCGACCCCACTGACTTCGACCAGTGCGCAGACCGGGTGGTCGCGTTGCTCGAGGACGGCCCGTTCGCTAGGGAGATGGCACGTGCCGGGCGAGAGCACGTGCGCGAGAACTTCTTGATCACGAGGTTGCTGGGGCACTACCTGGAGTTGCTCCACGACTTGACGAGTTGTTAGAGGGAGCGGGAAGCAAGCGTGAAGAAGTCGTTTCTAGCCACAGCGATTCTTGCGATGGCCATGCTCGTCGCATGGACCGGTCTGGCGACTGCCGAGCCACAGGTCGACAACCTCGTGCCGAACAACTCGGTCGAGGAAACTGGGACGGCGGGCTCGCCGGAATCGTGGCTGACCGATCAATGGGGATCAAACGACGCATCGTTCGAGTACTTGTCGACCGGCTACACGGGCACGCGCAGCGTCCGGGTCGAGATCACGGACTACTCGAGCGGGGACGCGAAATGGCACTTCACGTTCCAACCCGTGATCGCCGGTGCCTACTACCGGTTCTCCGACTACTACATCTCCGATGTGATCACGCATGTGGTCGTCGCGTTGAGAGACGGCTCGGGGACGACGCGGTACGTTCCGCTCAAAGATGCCCCCGTGAGCAACATCTGGACGAAGTACGAGGACGGGGTCACGATCCCGGCCGGGATCGT
>CAYXQU010000209.1:0-3803 GCA_964467305.1 uncultured Eubacteriales bacterium | reverse complement strand
ACCAACACGTTCGGTGGCAGCCGGCCCAAGCTTGCCGAGTACGGATTGGGTGAGCGGGTCGAGGAGCTCAACCGCGCCGCTGTCCGCATAGCGCGCCACCACGGTGCCCCGCACATCCTCGCCGACATGGGCCCCACCGGACTGGTGATGGAGCCGCTTGGAACCTCGACGTTTCACGAGGTCTTCTCGGCGTTCGCCGAGCAGGCGCGTGCTCTTGCCGCCGAGAACCCCGACGCGATCTTCATCGAGACGATGACCGACATCGCCGAGGCGCGATGCGCGGTGCTCGCCGCCCGCAGCGTGACGGATCTGCCCGTGATCGTCAGCTGTACCTTCGGGCTCAACGGCCGCATGGACCTGTCCGGTACAGACCCGGCGACCGCTGCCGTGGTGCTCGAAGCTGCCGGTGCCACTGCGGTAGGCCTGAACTGCGGTCTGGGACCCGAGCAGATCCTACCGCTGGCCCACCAGATGGTCGCCGCGACCAGGCTCCCGGTGATCGTCCAGCCCAACGCCGGCCTGCCCACTCTCGATGACAACGGAGCGACACTCTTTCCCGGCACCGCAGATGAGATGGGCGAGTTCGCTCGCGCCGCCTACGAGGCGGGAGTCGCCGCTGTGGGGTCGTGCTGTGGCTCGTCGCCGTCGTACACGGGTGCGATCTTCGATGCGATCACCGGCAAGCCGGTGGTCGAGCGTACCGACCGTGGCTTCGAGACCATGGTGCTCGCCGGACCGCGGGGCATTGTCGAAGTGGGCGCCGGTCAGCCGCTGCGCGTGATAGGCGAGCGCATCAATCCCACCGGCAAGCCGGCGCTCAAGGAGTCACTGCTCGCAGGATCGATGAGCGAGGTGCGCAACCTTGCGGCCCAGCAGCAGCAGGCCGGTGCCGACCTGCTCGACGTCAACGTGGGTGCGGCCGGTGTCGATGCGGTCACGATACTGCCCAAGGCGGTGTTGGCGTGCGTCGCCACGAGCGATCTGCCGCTTGTCATCGACACCACCGATCCCAAGGCACTCGAAGCCGCGCTGCAGGTCTATCCGGGCAAAGCACTGATCAACAGCGTCAACGGCGAGGAATCGTCGCTTGATGCCGTACTTCCGCTCACGGCGCACTACGGCGCCGCGGTGGTGGTGCTTGCCCTGAGCGACCAGGGCATTCCCGCCACAGTCGAGGGTCGACTCGAGATCGTGCGATCCGTGAGGAAGCGCGCGGGCTTCTTGGGCATCGCAGCGTCGGACCTCATCGTGGACGCGCTGGTGATGACCGCAGCCACAGACAGCAACGCCCCGCGCATCACCGTGGGTGTCACGCAAGGAGCGCACGGGGACGGTCTGGCAACGGTGCTCGGGCTGTCCAACGTGAGCCACGGGCTACCTGACAGGCCGCTTCTCAACGCGGCATTTCTCGATGTGTGCGCATCCGCCGGTCTTGACGCTGCGATCTTGAACCCCGGCGACAGTGCCGTGATGCAAGCGGTGGCGCTTGCGAGCCAGGCGAGGGTCGCCGGGGTGCCGGCCGACGCTCACGGCGAAGCATGGGCTGCGTGGGACGCGGCGTTCGCCGCGGCGATGGAGCGAGCAGCGGCGGGTGTCGACGGTGCCGCATCGGCGCCGGATACGGGCAGTGCGAACGCGCAGCTCGATCCGGTCGCAGCGCTCGAGGGTGCGGTGCTCCGAGGCGACGCCGACGGCGCGCCGGCACTAGTCGATGCCGTGGTCGCCGCAGGGACGCCGGCATCGCAGGTCATCGGCTCCGTGCTCACGCCCGCCATCCAGCGGCTTGGCGATGCGTATGGGCGCGGCGAGGTGTTCTTGCCGCAGATGATGATCGCCGCCGATGCGATGAAGGTGGCCGTCGCACGGGTCAAGGCGCTCATACCCGAGGGCGACGGGTCGGCATCGGCCGGCCGCGTGGCGTTCTGCACCGTCAAAGGTGACATTCACTCGATTGGCAAGGACATCTGCGTCTCGATGCTGGAAAGCCAGGGTTTCGACGTCGTCGACCTGGGCGTCGACGTGGATGTGGACACCGTGCGCGATGCGGCTGACGACGCCGATGCAGTGTGTCTTTCGGCGCTCATGACCACTACGCTGCCGGCAATGGAGCAGACGGTCGCGGCGCTCAGGGAAAGCCACCCCGGCTTGCCGGTGTTCGTGGGCGGAGCCGTGGTCACGCCCGAATGGGCACGGCAGGTGGGCGCGGGTTACTCGGCTGACGCCCCGGGCTGTGTGGCCGTGGTGAGCGCTGCTGTCGCCAAGGAGGCGAGATGATCATCACCAAGCCCCGCGAGTGGGCGCGTGTCACGAGCAATCTGGAGAGCATCGGCGCCAAGCGGGTGTTTCTCATGGGGTGCGGCCAGTGCGCAACGGTGGCCCACACCGGCGGTGAGCCGGAACTAGAGGAGATGCAGCGACGTCTTGAGGCGGAGGGCTACGAGGTCACCGGATGGGCGGTGGGCGAGGTCGCGTGTCATCTCGGCGGGACCAAGCTCGAGGCCCGCAAGCATATCGGGTCCGTTGACGCGGCCGATGCGATTCTGGTGCTGACCTGCGGTGCGGGCGTACAGACGGTGGCCGACTCGGTGGCCAAGCCGGTGTTCCCGGCGCTCGAGAGCGTGTTTCTGGGCACGGTCATCCGTCACGGTGTCTTTGAGGAGCGCTGTCAGACGTGCGGTGACTGTGTACTCGATCTGACCGCGGGCATCTGCCCGGTGACCACCTGTCCGAAGGGGCTCCTCAACGGTCCGTGCGGCGGCATGTGGGACGGCCGCTGCGAGGTGCTGACCGATCGCGAGTGCACGCACGTCAGGATCCGGCGCCGCTTGTCCGAACAGGGCCGCGGGGGCACCGGCGTCATCCCCGCCAAGGATCACTCGGCGAAGCTGAAGCCGGGCGCACTCAGTATCCGTGAGAAGAAGGGCGGGCGTTCGTGAGCCGGCTTCGTGACAAGCTCGAATCCGGGCAGTTCGTGATCACCGGCGAGGTGGCACCACCGCATGGCACCGACTATTCGGCCATGCTTCGAAGTGTCGAGACGCTGGCGCCGTACTGCGACGCTCTCAACGTCACCGACAACCAGGGCGCCACGCTCCACCTGAGCTCGCTTGCGGCATCGCGGGTGGTGCTGGATGCCGGATGCGAGCCCATCTTCCAGCAGACCTGCAGGGACAGAAACCGCCTTGCGCTGCAAAGCGACCTGCTCGCCGCGTGGACGCTGGGACTCGAGAACGTCCTGATAGTCACCGGAGACGACCCGCGCGGTGGCGACCACCCCAAGGCCAAGGGCGTGTTCGATCTCGACTCGACACAGCTGCTCGACGTCGCGCGTTCGATGAACGCCGGGTACGACATGAACGGCAGCGAGCTGTCCGGCGCGACCGACTTCTATCTGGGGGCGGCGGCCTTCCCGGAGGCCGAGCCGTGGGACGTCCAGCGCGATCGCGCGCTCGCCAAGGTGCATGCCGGAGCGCGGTTCTTTCAGACGCAGGCGGTGATGGACGTGGAGAAGTTCGCGGCCAACACCGCCGAGCTGCGACAAAGCGGCGTGAAGATCATCGCCGGGGTACTGCTGCTCAAGAGCTCCCGGGTCATCAAGTTCATCAACGAGCGCCTCGCAGGCCTCATGGTTCCCGAAGGCATCGCAGCACGCATCGAGGCCGCTGCGGATCCGCTGGCCGAATCAATCGAGCTGGCCACCGAACAGGCGGCTGCGTTGCGCGACATCGCCGATGGCGTCCACATCATGCCGCTGGGTGCCGACGACGCGGTGGCCCGGATCGTCACCGGTGCCGGTCTGAGAT
>CAYXQU010000208.1:0-3806 GCA_964467305.1 uncultured Eubacteriales bacterium | reverse complement strand
ACACCGGACCGTCGATCCAGCAGTACTTGTCGTTGATCTGGCAGTGGCCGCACTTGCCCACGCCACACTTCATGCGGCGTTCGAGGTCGACGTAGATGTTCTCGCGCTTGATGCCGGCCTGGTCGAGCTCGCGGATGACGAACTCGAACATCACCGGCGGACCGCAGATGATGACCCGCGTCTCCTCGGAAAGCTGTGTGTTGCGGAAGAGCGTGGTGATCACGCCCACGTTGCCCGTCCACGAGACATCGGCGCGGTCCACGGTCTCGTGGTACTCGATGCCGTGCGTGGCTCGCCAGACACCCCGGTCCTCCGGGAACAGCAGCTGGAGCGGATCGCGTGCGCCGTAGAACAGCACGAAGCGCCCGAAGTCGTCACGCTGGTCGGCGATGTACTGGATGAGGCTTCGCGTGGGACAGATGCCGATTCCGCCGGCCACCACGAGAACGTCTTGGCCGCGCAAAGCATCGAGATCGAAGCCGTGGCCCAGAGGCCCGCGCACCCACAGCGAGTCGCCCACCTGCTTGTTGTTGATGGCCGTGGAGACACGGCCCACCCTGCGCACCACGATCTCGAAGGTGTTGGTGCGCGTTGGGGAGCTCGCGATGCCGATGGGTATCTCCCCGTAGCCCATGACGCCAACCTCGAGGATCTGACCCGGCTCGAACCTGAGCGGCGAACCATCGGCGAACTGCAGGGTGAAGTGCTTCTCGGTGCTGGTTGGCTGATGCGTATGGAGGATCTTGGCCTCGCGCGGCAAGAACAAGCTCTCGTGCTTGCTGCACTGGCACTCGTGAGTGTCGCTGTGCACGACGGGATCGCTGCTCATCTGGGCCACTCCATGATCGTGTTGATGACGCGGACCGGATCGGCGATGTCGGCCGTACATGCGATCGAGCAACGCCCGCATCCCGTGCAAGCCGGACTGCCCAGCTTCTCGTTGAGGTACGCGCCCTTGCGCATGAACCGGTGGCGGAAGCGCGACTGGTGATGTTCTCGGAAGTTCTCCTTCAGGCCGCCGGGCATCGAGATCGCGGCGAACTCGCGGGTGAGGCACGCGTCCCAGTAGCGGGTTCTCGAACCTGAGATCTGGTCGAGGTTCCACGTGTCGCGCATGTCGAAGCAGTAGCAGGTGGGGCACACGACGTTGCACGAACCACCGCTGAAGCAGTCCATCGAGAGTTCGTCCCACAGTGCTTCGTCGCTGAACGACTCGCGCACCTTCTCGGCGATCTGGGCACTGGAGTACGGCAGCTGCTCTTGGCACTGGCCAAGCACGTCGGCGTTGGCCTTCTCGGCGGCGGTGATCTCATCGAAGGTCGCGTCGCGGAAGTTCCCGTGCGCCAGCAAGGCCCTGCCCTTGGGCGTGCGCGCCTCGAACACGTAGCCGTCGTCGATCTTGGTGAGGAAGGCGTCGTGCCCTTCAGGGGCCTTGCGATCGATCATCGAAGCCCAGAACGCCCGCGGAGCGAGCTTCTGGACATTGGAGGCCACGATCGTGGTCGCCTCGCGCTGGGCGAGGTAGTTCCAGTCCTCGTTGCGCTCCCTGAACAGGAAGTCCGTCATGTCGATTCCGCGCACGTCGTAGTGGTGCACTCCCAGCAAGACCGTGTCGACCGGCTCGATGCAACCAGACACCGAGTCCGCGTCGAAACGCGCGATCTCTTGCTTGGGCGGAAAGAACACCTTCTTGGGCGGCAGGATGGTGACGTCGTAGTCGAGGCGCAGGTCCTGTGCCGAGGTCAGCTCACCGAAGACGAACTTCTGGCGCTTGGCGATGGGCCCGACAACGCGCGTAACGTGCACGAGCGTATCCACAAAGGAGCCGAAATCTCGCTCCTCCAAGTAGAACAAGCTCATAGTCCACTCCCGGTATTCATGTTGGATAACTCGGGTCACCGTACAGACTGCCGCTACGGGTCGCAAGAGCAGACCGGCGGTATTCCGGTGAGTGGTGACACGGCGCATCCCAGCGGCGGGCAAGGAAGAGACCGTGCGGGTACGCGCTGCTTGGCGAGCGCTACGCCTTTCGTGCCCACTTGAAGCTCGCGAACTGGCCGGAGACCTTCTCCATGAAGTCGGGCAGGCCGCCGCTGTAATCGAGGTCTCTGAGCTTGGCCTCGGCAGCTTCAGTCGTGAGCTTGCCGGACTGCACGTCTTTGATCACGTCCATGCCCGCCTTGATCTTGGGTGGCGGGTCCTTCACGCCGTATCCCTGCTTGGCGTAGCCGTCACCCACTCCTTCGAGCGAGTGCACGGCCTTATCGGCTTGCTTGTACGCGTCAAGGACGTTGCCTTCGTGGTAGGCCTCGGCGACTTTGGTCTCGTAGGTCTTGCCCAGCCCGTCTGGGTCGAGCAGCGTTGACCTACCCTGCTTCACCAAGTCGACGTTGGGCGTTATCTGGGTCTTCTCCCACTTCCCCGTGCTCTCGTTGTACACGTGGCCCTGGTCGGCCATGTCGACACTCGCCTCGCCGTGGTACATATCGGTTGCGAGCTGCTGGTGGTCCTTCGACCACTTGGCTGCACCCTTGGGATCGGTGGGGCCGCCGGTCTCCTGAGCGAAGATGCGCTGCGACTCGCCCGCCCACGTCTCCTTCTTGAGCTCGATGAAGCGCCGCTGGCCGGTGACCGGGTCGGCCGTGACGTAGCCCACCCGGTAGTCGCGGTCCACGCCATCGGGAGTGCCGAAGCTCTCGACCTCGATCTGTTTGCCCTCGGCCTCAGGCACGTTCTCTTTGACCCAGTCCACGAGCTTGTCGTCGTGGGCCTTGTAGATCTCCGAGCGGGTCTCGTGCATCTTCTTCCACAGGTCCGGGCGGCTTTTCTTGAGCTCACGCATGGCATCGGGGTCGCGAAGGATCTTCTCGACCGTGGCGCGGTCGACCTTGCCGCCATCGGCGGTCTTGGCGGCGAGGTCGTCGGCCAGCTTCGCGGCGCGTTCGGCCGGCGTGCCTGTCGGCTTCTTGGGTTTGGCGGCGGGCTTCTCGGCATCGGGGGCGGGCTTCTTGGCAGGCGGCTTCTCCGGGCCGTCGGCGGCGGGCTGCTTGGGCGGCGCATCCGGCGCGGGCTTGGTCGCGTCGGGACCCGCGGGCTTGGCTCCGTCCGGGCCTGCGGGCTTGGCTCCGTCCGGGCCCGCCTTGGGCTTCGTGGAGTCGCCCGCTGCCGCGCCCTTCATCCCCGCGATCTTCTGCAGGAAGCGGATCAGGCCCTCATCACGCAGTTGTTGCCCCACGCGCTTCATCGCGGCTGTGACCGAGAGCTGCGGGTCGTTGTAGAGCTCCTTGGCGAACGCGTAGGCGATGAACAATGCCCACCCGATGGCCTTCTTCTCGCCCGAGAGCTTGGTGAGGAAGTCCGGGTCGGTGAGCGCGCCTTCCAGAGAGCCGGTGAGCAGCGAGGACTGCGACCACAGCCAGTCCTCGAGCGAGTCGCCTCGCAGCCACGCCTCCATCGCCGAGACGAGCACCGGCTTGAGCATCCCGATGGCCACCGAGCCCACCACACCCAGGTACGCGCCGCTCGCCACGCCTAGAGCGATGTCGCCGCACCACGAGACCCACTCAAGCGTGTTCTCGATCTGTTCGTTCCACCACGCCGCGTCGAGGTGCTCGTGCTTCTCGATCATGAGCTGGTCGTAGGCGAAGCTCCACAGCGTCTTGCGCATCTGGAAGAGTCCTTCGGCGCCCATGGTGAGCGACCGCTCGTTGACCAGCGCGTACAGCCGCTCGCGGAACTCGGGCGGCACGTAGGTGCCAATGACGTTGAGGCACGCGTCGCGCTCGACTTCCCACGCTGTCGAGAAG
>CAYXQU010000207.1:0-3843 GCA_964467305.1 uncultured Eubacteriales bacterium | reverse complement strand
CCTTCCTATCGTCGACGACCTCGTGGGCTTGGCCGCGCCGGCTCTGCTGGGCCCGCGCGCCGGAGTGATCCTCGACATCTTCACCTTCTTGTTCTCGGCGCTCATGATCTCGATGATCCGTGTCAAAGCGAAGCCGGCGGCCGCTGTGCAGAAGCTCGATCTGGCACTGATCGGCAAGGACGTCGTGGACTCTTTCCGCTTCTTGGCGGAGCACAAGGAGCTTCGCGGTTTGCTTGTCACGATAGGCTTCGCGATCCTTGGCGGCGGCGCGATCATCCCGGTGGGCACCACCTACGTGCAGTCCAACCTGACCGGTGGACTGCCCTTCGCCGACCAGTTCGAGCAACTGCGCCAGCTCACCGCGACACCCACCACCTTCATGCTGGTGTTCATGGCGTTGGGAATGGTCGCGGGCGCTCTGATGGTTCCTCGGCTCGAAGCACGGGTGCCGCTGCAGGCGCTGTTCACGGGAAGCGTTGCGGCGTTCGGACTTGCGCTGCTGGGCTTTGCGAGCGTCAACACCTACTGGGTGGCCAGCCTGTTCGCGACCGCAGCGGGTGCCTGCATCGCGACGGTGACGGTCGCCGGCAACACCTACATCGTACGCACCACCGCCGATGAGCTCAGGGGGCGGGTGTTCACCGCGATGGAATCGGTGGTGAAGGTGGCGCTGCTCGTCTCGATGGTGGTCATGGCACCGCTTGCGGACTTCGTGGGCTCCATGATCGAGCGCGTCATCGCCACGAACGGGCTCATACCCGCCGAGGTGACGTTGACCGGTTCGCGCGTCACGCTGCAGTTCTCGGCGTTGCTCGTGATAGCCGCTGCGGTCTATGGTCTAGTCACCCTGCGCTGGAGTGTGGCCGCCTCCGGTGACCCTGCAGCGTCGGCACAGGAGGTTGGCCGATGAGTGCGCCCATAAGGATCGACCTGCCCGTCTCTCGCGAGCGGCTGTGCGCGCTTGCGGCAGGCGATGAGGTCACGCTCCACGGGCCGGTGTTCACCGCGCGCGATGCGACGCACGCGCGGATGCTCGACGAGCTGAACCGGACAGGGCAGCTGCCCTTCGGGCTTGCGGGCCACACGCTCTTCTACGCGGGCCCCACGCCACCTGCCGCGGGCCGGCCGGCCGGTGCGGTGGGTCCAACCACCGCCAAGCGTATGGACTTCGCGACTCCTGCCCTTCTGGAAGCCGGCATCGTGGCCACCATAGGGAAGGGCGCACGCTCACCGGCGGTGCGCGACGCGTGCATGGCCACCTCAAGTGTCTACTTCGCCGCCGTAGGAGGCGCCGCTGCGCTGCTTGCGACCTACGTGCGCTCCGCCCAGCCGGTCGCCTGGGATGACCTGGGCACCGAGGCGTTGGTACGCATGGAACTCGACGGGTTCCCGGCGTTCGTCGCGATCGACTGCAAAGGGACCGAGCTCTACGAGCTTGCGGCGCGCGCGTGGCGCGAGTCAGGCGGTGACCGGTGAGCGAGTCCGGGCTCTTCCTGACGCTCGAGGGTGGCGAAGGTTGCGGCAAGTCCACGCAACTCAGGCTTCTCGCGCACGATCTTGAGCGGGCCGGCCAGCCGGTCCGGGTGCTTCGCGAGCCGGGCGGCACCACGCTGGGCGAAGAGGTACGCTCCTTGTTGCTCGATCCCGACAACGGTGGCCTCGATGCCCGAGCAGAGCTTCTCCTGTACGAGGCGGCGCGCGCGCAGCTCGTCGCCGAGGTGATCGAGCCTGCTCTCGATGCGGGCGAGATCGTGATCTGCGATCGCTTCTACGATTCCACCACCGCCTATCAGGGGTACGGGCGGGGACTGCCCGCACAGCACGTCACCTTGCTCAACGAGATCGCGACCGGCGAGCTGAGGCCGGATCGGACGCTGGTACTCGACATCGATCCGGCGTGTGGGCTCGCCAGAGCGACGTCTGGCGGTGCTGACCGGCTCGAGCGCGAAGATCTCCTGTTCCACCAACGGGTTCGCGAGGGTTTTCTCGCGATCGCGCAAGGAGATCCGGCGCGCGTCCGCGTCATCGATGCCTCAGGTGCGGTCGATGAGGTGGCTGAAGCCATCAAGGCCTCGCTCAGGGACCTGCCCCGGCTTGCACGAGCGTTGGGGGCAGCGCAGTGACCCGAACCGTCTGGGACGACCTGGTGGGTCAGGCGAAGGTCGCGAAGTACCTCAAGACGATCACCGCCGAGGACCACGTGGGCCACGCGTATCTCTTCGTGGGTGCACCCGGCTCCGGGAAGAAGACCGCGGCTCTGGCGTTCGCATGTGCCCTGTACTGCGATGACCAGGGGTGTGGTCAGTGCGCCGCGTGCACACGGGTGCGGCGCCGAAGCCATCCGGATCTGCATTTGATCGAGCCGGAAGGCACCGCCGGTTACCTCGCCGATCAGATTCGCGACGTGATCAGGGACGTCTCGCTGGCTCCGGTGGAAGGGCCGCACAAGGTCTACATCTTCGACAGCGCCGACCTCTTCAATGACTCGTCGGCCAATGCGTTTCTCAAGACGCTCGAGGAGCCTCCCGACGACGTGGTCATCATCTTGATGGCTCACACCTACGACCGAGTTCTGCCCACCATCGCGTCACGGTGCCAAGTGATCCGGTTCCGGCGCATCCCGCCCTCAGAGGCCGCGGCGGTGCTCGTGAGCCAGACCGGCGCCGACACTCAGGAGGCCACCGCTGCACTGGCGGCGGCAGGCGGGGTGGTGGCCCGTGCGCGCGACTTTCTGGGCAGTCCCTCGCGCCGGGCTGCGCGCGGCACGATCCTACGGGTGCTCAAGGACCTGTCGGTCATGGACGACCATGACGTGCTCATCGCAGCCAAGCAGCTGCTCAGCGCCGTGAAGGCGCCCCTCGAAGACGTCAAGTCGGCCCAGGAGGCGGAGCTGCAGTCGCGCTCTGAGTTCCTTGCCAAGGGTGCGGTCAAAGCGATTGAAGAGCGCAACAAGCGCGAACTTACGGCGCGCGAACGCGAGGGCGTGAGCGAAGTCCTCAACGTGGCCGAGAGCTGGCTGCGCGACTGTCTGGCTATCTCGCAGGGCGTGGCCGACCTGGTGGTCAACATGGACGCCGTCGACGCGATGGAGGAGGTCGGTGCCGTCATGACGCCGGCAGCCGCTTCGCGAGCTTTGAGTGCTGTGAACGAGACGCGGCGTCGTATCTCGTATAATGTGAGCCCCCAGTTGGCCGTCGAGGCCATGCTGTTCGAACTCCGGGAGGTCCTCCGATGCCCACGGTAGTGGGAGTCAGGCTCCGGTTCTCGAAGACCCTGTGGTTCGACCCGGCCGGCAACGAGCTGGTCGAAGGCGACGTGGTCATAGTAGAGACCGAGCGCGGTGATGAGATAGGAACGGTCGTCCAGCCACCTCACGAGGTGCGCGACGACCAGTTGGCCGCGCCCCTGAAGCCGGTGGTGCGCGCCGCAGACGAGCAGGATGAGGCTCGCCTGCAGGAGCTGAAGGCGATCGAGCAAGAAGCGCTGCCCGTCTTCCGTTCGCTGGTCGAGGAGCACAAGCTCGACATGAAGCCCATAGACGTCGAGGCGGTTCTGTCCGGCGACAAGATCGTCTTCTACTTCTCGGCAGAGGAGCGCGTGGACTTCCGCGAGCTCGTACGCGAGCTGGCGTCCAGGTTCCATGCGCGCATCGATATGCGGCAGGTTGGCGTACGCGATGAGGCGCGGGCGGTAGGCGGCGTGGGTCACTGCGGTCAGATGCTGTGCTGCGTGCGCTTTGGTGGCGACTTCCAGCCGGTTTCGATCCGGATGGCCAAAGAGCAAGACCTGCCGCTGAACCCCTTGAAAATCTCGGGACTCTGCGGCAGACTCATGTGCTGTTTG
>CAYXQU010000206.1:0-3862 GCA_964467305.1 uncultured Eubacteriales bacterium | reverse complement strand
GTCTCGCTGCTGAGGTAGAAGACCACCTCGCCAGCGGCGGAATCGGCCTGCACGTGGGCGACGCCATCGATCTTGGCGCCGTTCATCGCTATGAGTCTCTCGCACGCGCCGCAGTGCATGCCCTGCACGGCGAGCTTGCGTACTACATAAGGTGTCGTGTGATTCATCGTGTCACTTCCCGCTATTCGACGATGATCTTGCCAAAGACCATCTCCATGCCGCAGGCGAAGCTGTACTCGCCGGCATCGAGCGCAGGCAGCTTGATGGTCACGGGGCCGGCGGCCAGGTCCTCGAAGAACCCGAGGTCCTTGCTCATGACCTGCGCAGTGCAACCCGAACCCTGGCCGAAGGTGATCTGGGCAGGCACGCCTGCCGCGAGCTTGATCACGTTAGGCTGATAGTACCCCTGCGGCAGGTCCACGCTGATCGACTGCACGCCATCAGCCTGCTCGGCAGTGCCCTCGAGCTTGTCGCCGGTCACGCCATCGGCGGTGGGAGCGCTGCTGCCGCAGCACGAGCAGCCGGCTCCGGCCCCGCCCAGCGGGTCGGATGTGGACGCGCCTGCGGGTGCGGTGCCCGGGGTTACCGCCGCGACAGCCCCCTGCGCGCCACCCGCAGCGCCGCCGGACGTGCGCGCCTGTGCAAACTGGTACGCGCCCAGAAACGCGCCTACCACCAGCACCGCAAGCACGATGTAGCGCACCGCCATGGTGCGAGTGTCTGTATTCTCGGTCATCTGTGATGCTCCTTAATCGGTGTGTCTAGTTGAACATGCCGCCCAGCGCCAGACCCGCGACGATCGCGGCGGCGACAGCAGCCAGAATCAGTGCGACTTCCACAGGGCTGAACCCCAAGATGGTCCCGCTCCCGCCTGCCGATGAACCCGCCGATGACGCCGCCACCTGCGGCCCTCGCTTGCTGCGGGCGAACCACAGAGCGCCGGTCACCACCATCACGGTCGCGAGCAGCCATAGCAGCGCAGAACCGCTGCCACCTCCGCCCGCTCCCGAACCGCCAACGATGAGCTGGCCTTGCATCATGCTCATCCCGCACGTCAGCGTGTATGCGCCGGCGGCGGTGGCGGGCAGTTCGACCTGCGTGATCGCATTGGGCGCAAGCTCAGCCAAGATGCCCAGCTGCGGCAGGTAGATCTGGTCCGAGCACGCGGACGCCTCCTGCCGGTCCACCACCAGGCGCGCGGGTGTATCGGCAGGGATCTGAACGACCTGCGGCACGAACCGGGTGTTGATGATTGACAGCGGTATCTCCACGACGCCATCGGCGCCGGTGGCGTACTCGGTCTGGGGCGCAGCGCCGCCGCCCATGACGGCGGTCTTGACGGTCATGAAGTTCACCGGGGCGCCGGTCGCGACCAGACCTCGGTTGATGAAGACCAGGCCGAAGATCACGACGCCAATGGCCAGCACCACCATCATGCGCTGCTTCCACACGCGCGGAATCAGGCTGCCTGCCGTGCCAAACGCGATCATGAGCGGAGCGGTTCCCGCCGCGAAAGCGGCCATGCCCAGTGCGCCGGTGAAGGCGCTGCCGCTGGCGGCAGCCGCGACCTGCGCCGCCATGAGCGGGCCGCAGGGCAGCAAGCCGGTCATCAGCCCGAAGGTGATGGGGGTGGCAAGCGAGCTGTGGCCTTCCTCGGCATCCGCGACGGACTTGCGGCGCATCTTGAGCAGCAGGTTCATGAGCCACTTGGGCGGGCGCGGCGTGAGCCGAGCAGCCCACGGGAAGTAGCCCGTCATACCCAGGCCAAGCACGATCATGAATCCGCCGGCCAGGAAGTAGACGTACTGCCTGATGGCGTCCAGGTTGAGGTAGGCGCCAATGGCTCCCAGCAGCAGACCTACCAGCATGTAACTCACGACCTTCGCGCCTTGGTAGGCCACGTTGGGCGTCAGCTTTCTGTACCAGGGCCCGTTCTCCTCGGCTTTGACCGCGTAGGTCAAGACAAGCGGGCCGCACATGGACACGCAGTGCAGGCTGGTGCCCAGCCCAAGCGCGAACATGTATGCGATGAATGCGTACAAGGTGATACTCCTCGTGAACGTATCGATGGAGGCGCGAACCCGGTAAGACGCGGGTCAGCCTACGACATGATTTCGCTTGCCGGGCGCGCGGAAGCGACGCCAGAGCAGCGGTCACGAGGTGCGTATCAGAGTCTGAGTCGAGTGCCTAACGGGCTCTCAGGAGGTGGCGGTGGCGTAGCGTAGGCGACCACCAGCGAACGCGACTGCATGACCGTCGCGAAGAGTGCGCGCACGCCAAGCAGCGTCGCGAACAGCGCAAGGATGAGGGCCTCGACGCCAACGGGGACGACACCCAGCGGTGAGCCGTCGGTGGTGGAGTACTCCCCGCCACACGTCGAGCTCATCATGGGCACCGAGCCCATGTGGTGCATCATGCCGGCCGAGCCACCCATGTCCATGGAGCAGCCAACCATCCGGCACGTGGGAACAACCACGGCGACAAACGCGATCGCCACCGTGAGTGCTATGAGTGCCTTGCGGTTGTTGACCAGCTGCCGATACACGGCGCTCCCCTTGCGAAGTCCTTGCGTTGCCCCCTGTAGTGCAAGTTGCGTGCCTGATGCCATCGCAAACGGCCACAACACAGCTCGCTCGCTACCCCTCCGGCTCGAACTCGATCGACACCGAGTTGATGCAGTAGCGCAACCCCGTGGGCGGCGGGCCGTCGGTGAACACGTGGCCCAAGTGACCACCGCAAACCGCACAGCGCACCTCGGTACGCTCCATCCCAAAGGTGCTGTCCCGGTGCTCAGTCACCGCATCGCGCTCGATGGGCGCGTTGAAGCTGGGCCACCCGCACCCCGAGTGAAACTTCGTCTCCGCCGAGAACAACGTCGAGTGGCACCCCGCACAGCGGTACTCGCCGGGCTCGAACGTATCGGTGAGCGCGCCCGAGAACGCCGGCTCGGTACCCGCGCGCCGCAGCACCCGGAACTGCTCGGCACTCAGGATCTCGCGCCACTCGTCGTCTGTCTTGAAGACCTTGTCGCGTGCCATGTGGCACCTCCTTGTGGGTGGAGATACCCCATTTAGGGGGAACCGCCTATTGCGTGCAGAATTTCACTAAGTAGACCGAGGTGCGGATGCCCCTCCCGCGACCACTTGCTGCCGCACCCGCGGTCTTCTGGAGGTCACGCATGCTGCGCTTCACAGAGATATCTCTGGGCGAACCCGCCCGTCGCCTGTGCAAGCGGTGCAAGGCGCAGCCTGCCCCCCAGTCACGTCATGTGGCCGAGGTCTGCGCCCAGGTCGCGACAGCCGCCGCCGAGCACTGCGGCACCGCCGGTTGCAACATCGCACTGACCGGCTTCGAGCCGCTCGCCTACCCCGAGCTCGCGCAGGTGCTGCGCACCGCGGTCGACGCCGGCGTGTCTCGCATCCGGCTCGACTCAGACGCCACACTGCTCGACTCTGCCCAAGCAGCCCAACAGCTCATCGCGCTTGGCGTTCGCCACGTGCAGTGCGACCTGTTCGGCGCGTCCGGAGACACCCACGACGCCCTGAGCGTCACCCCCGGCGGCTTCGAGCGCACCCTTGCGGGTGTGCGCACCTTCATCGACGCGGCCGAGGAGCTGGGTGTCAGGTTCCAAGTCTCGGCTCGTGTGCCCGTGTGCAGGCACAACCTCAAAGAGCTGCCGCAGATCGTGACCGCCGCCGCCGAGAACCGCATCTCGTATGTCCGCCTGGTGGTCGAAGACGAGACGCTCGACCTGTGGGCCGCCGCGCCCTGGATCGAGGCGGCGTGCGATACCGGCATCGTCTACACCACGTGGGTCGAGGTCGAGAACATGCCCTTTGGCCCCGCTGCCGGCTGGGAGCTT
>CAYXQU010000205.1:686-3867 GCA_964467305.1 uncultured Eubacteriales bacterium | reverse complement strand
ACGGCATTGGCATGATCGATCTGGTGTGCGTGAACCTCTACGCGTTCGAGGCGACGATCGCCAAGGAGGGCGTCACCGAGGCCGACGCGATCGAGAACATCGACATCGGCGGTCCCTCGATGCTGCGCAGCGCCGCGAAGAACTTCGCGAGCGTCACCGTGGTGACCGAGCCCGCCGCCTACGACGAGATCCTCGCCGAGATGCGCGCCAACGGTGGATCGACAACGCTCGAGACCCGCCGCGCGCTGGCCACTCAGGTCTTCCACAAGACGAGCGCCTACGACAGCGCCATCTGGATGTATCTCTCGGGCTACAAGGACACACAGTTCCCCGAGGAGGTCCGGTTCCGCCTGTTCAAGCAGCAGGACCTGCGCTACGGCGAGAACCCGCATCAGAAGGCCGCGGTCTACCGCTTCATCGATGCGAAGCCCAACACCCTCGCGCTTGCCGAGCAGATCCAAGGCAAGGAACTGAGCTACAACAACTACCTCGATACCGACGCTGCGTGGACCGCGGTCCGCGAGTTCGCCACCGATCGCCCCACCTGCGTGATCATCAAGCACGCCAACCCCTGCGGAACCTGCAGCGATGACGACATCACCACCGCGTACCAGAAGGCGTGGGCGGTCGACACGGTGAGCGCATTCGGCGGCGTGATGGCGTTCAACCGCACGGTGCCCGCGTCGCTTGTGGAGCGCATCTTCGAAAACGAGCAGTTCGTCGAGGTCATGATCGCTCCGGACTATGAGCCCGCCGCGCTCGAGCTGCTCAAGCAGAAGGAGAACCTGCGGGTCCTCAAGACCGGCGGCCTGCGGCCCGTGGGTGGCCACTATGAGTCGCGCGCCATCGAAGGCGGCATGCTGATCCAGGAGTCGGACTCGGTCTCAGAGGATCCGGCCACCTTCGAGGTGGTTTCGAAGCGCCAGCCCACGGCCCAGGAGATGGAGCAGCTCGTCTTCGCGTGGAAGGCCTGCAAGAGCGTGAAGTCGAACGCGATCCTGCTGGCGAAAGACTTCGTGAGTGTTGGCGTGGGCGCGGGGCAGATGAACCGCGTGAACAGCGCCCGCATCGCCGTTGCGCAGGCCGGCGAGGCCGCCAAGGGTGCGGTCGCCGCATCCGACGCGTTCATGCCGTTCCCGGATTCGCTTGAGGTCTGTGCCGAGGCCGGTGTGACCGCAGTCATCCAGCCCGGCGGGTCGATGCGCGACGATCTCACGATCGAAGCCGCCGATAAGGCCGACATGGTGCTCGTCTTCACGGGTGCCGCGAACCGTCACTTCCGCCACTAGGGCCGGCGACATGTCGAACGAATTCGACTGGGAGGGCTTCCGCGCCCTTGTGGGCAGGCTTGATACGCTGCTCGCCGGTGAGGCGACACTTGCCGAGGACGACAGCTTCGCTGAGGCGTGCCGCCGTGCGCTCGCGTTCCTGTACACGGCGGGGGTCACGATGCCAGCTGCCGGTGATGTCTTCGAGGATGCCGGCGGCGACACGTTCTGGGAGGGGAAGCTGGGTGGTGTCTCGGCGGTCCCCGATCCCGGTATCGCGGAGTCTGAGATCGAACAGATCGCGGCAGCACTGATCGAATCGGTGAGTGAGCTTCAAGGCGATGCCGACGAAGAGGAGCTCGAGGACCTGCTGACCACGGCGGCGCGGGCGTTGTGGGACACACGCGAAGCGCTCGCCGAGGGCACCGAGCACTTCGACTCCAAGCGGCTGCACGAGGCGGCGTGGGAGTGGACGTTCGGCTTCGACGAGTGGGGTGCCCACGCGCTGGAGGCGACGTCCGCCATGCACGACGCCCTGTGGGGCGCGAAGTAGCCATGGAGAGCTCCGCGGCGGCGCAGGTGCGGCTGCGGCTGGAGCCGGCGGGACCGCGCGGGTGGTTCGGCGGGCGGACGATCGTGGCCTCGGAGCCCATCGGGGTGGCTGGTGATGTGTCGCTTGGCACCGCCGCAGCTGCGCTGCAAGCCACCTTCGACGGGACCGACACCGCCGCCGCGCTCACCGCGGTCCTCGCGGCATATGACGGCACCTGCCGGGTGGTGCGCTTCGGCCGTGCCGGGAGTCCCGCGAAAGCACCCGCGTCAAGGGACGCTGCGACACCGATGGCCGCGCCGGCTCCCCTGCGCGCCCCGCTGCTTGAGGGCGCGACGTGGGACATGCCCGGCGCACAGTACCGTGCAGCGGTCAGCGAGACCCGCCAGCGGATCGCCGCCGGCGATGTCTACGTGCTCAACCTGACCGCTCGGCTCTCAGGGACGCTTCCCACGTCGCTTCGGCCGGAGTCGGCCTTCGAGGTGCTGCGCGAGCGGGCGGCTGCCGATATGGCCGCGTGCTTCACGGGTCTACCGGGCGGTGCGCCGTGGATCGCGAGTGTCTCGCCCGAGCGCTTCCTTCGCGTGACGTGGGGCGAGCACGGATCGCGCATCGCCGAGATCTGCCCCATCAAGGGGACCGCTCCGCGCGGTGCGACCTTATCGGCGGATCGCGATCTGGCCGCGCGACTTGCGAGTGACCCCAAGGAGCGCGCCGAGCACATCATGGTGGTCGACCTCGAGCGAAACGATCTGGGCACCTGCTGCGTGCCCGGCACCGTGCACGTGGATCCACTCTACGAGGTGGTGCCCACCCCGTACTGCCACCAGCTCATATCGACGGTGCGCGGCACGCTGCGCCCCGATGCGACCTTCTCACAGCTGCTCGAGGCGGCGTTCCCCTGCGGATCGGTGACCGGGGCGCCCAAGCGGGCGGCGATGCGGATCATCGGCGAGCTCGAGTCCTCGCCGCGCGGTGTCTACTGCGGCGCGCTGCTTGTCGCGATGCCCGGTGAGCTGGACTCCTCGGTGCTCATCCGCACGCTCGCTGGCGGCGGAGATCAGGCCGGCGCTGAGGCGGTGTGGGGTGCCGGCTGCGGCATCACACACGACTCGGACCCGGCGGCCGAGCACCTCGAGATGCTGCTGAAGGCCTCGCCCGCGCTTGGCGACGCGCCGCCGCCGATCGCGTTGCGCGAGACCATGCGGGTGGCTCGCGGTCGTGTGCCGCTGCTCGACTTGCACCTCGCGAGGCTCGCGGATGGCGGGGCCGGTCCCACCACGCTGTCGCGTGTCCGCGCGGCGATCGCCGAGCAGCTCGCCACTCCCCAGGCCGCGAGTGCGTACGCGCGACTGGGGGTCAC
>CAYXQU010000205.1:0-676 GCA_964467305.1 uncultured Eubacteriales bacterium | reverse complement strand
GACGCCAGACGGCGAGGTGGCCGCGGGGATCACCGACCAGCCATCGTCGCTTGCGGTGGCCGGCGGGCCGGTCATCGTGCCCGTCGAGGTCGAGGAAGTCCCCACGCTGCCGCCCCACGGTGCGAAGCCGGCCGCCCGTCGCTGGTGGGACCATGCGCATCACCGCGCCGAGTCGCTGGGAGGGCACCAGGCACTCATCGTGGGACCGGACGGCATGCTTGTCGACGGCTCGACCGCGACGGTGTGGCTGCTCCACGGCGACACGCTGTCGACTCCGCTGTCGCCACCTGCCGTCGCCGGGGTGATGCGCGAGGTCGTCTTCGACGGGGCAGTCCGCACCTTCCGCGTCATCGTCCCCGATTTCGGCACGGTGGAGGGGCCTTTCCAGATCACCGCGCTGGAGTTCGCCGGCAACCACAACGGCGAGGTGACCTACGACATGGCGCTGGAGAGCGCCGGGGAACTCGCCTTCAACGCCGCGTGAAGGACTTGAATCGGAATCGCCGTGCGAGCCGAATCCGCCTCTCCGCCGTTGCCTCCAAGTCTCTGGAGGATCGGCACAATCACCCCTCCACCTGAATCATACTGTCATCAACGGAGGCCGCCATGGCCAATGCCCGTCGCGGCGAGATCGAGGCCGAACTCGGTGGCGTGCGGCGCCGCCTGGTGCTCACCC
>CAYXQU010000204.1:0-3870 GCA_964467305.1 uncultured Eubacteriales bacterium | reverse complement strand
GGCGATCGGCGTGCTGGCGTTCGCGGGCATCGGCTGCCTCCTCGCGGCCGGCGTGCTGCTGCTTGTCATGGCGCGCGGAGGCAAGGTGGGCCGCTTCAAGGCAGCGGGTACCCGGTTGTACCGTTCGCGCACGGAACGCATGGTGGGTGGCGTGCTGGGTGGCGTCGCGACGTACCTGGGCGTCGACCCCACGTGGGTGCGCATCGGCTTCGTGCTGCTGGGCCTGCTCACGGGCTTCCCCGCGCTGGTGGTCTACATCGTCGCGATGATCGTCATTCCCGAGGAGCCCGTGCAGCCGCTTCCGGCTCCCGAGCCCCCTGACGTCCCCAGCGCGGGGTAGCGGCGTGTGTCCTGACATCGGACCTGCGCCGGCGACCATTGCCGGAGACGTCATCGACGCCCATGTCCACCTGTTCACGGTGGGTTTGCTGCAGGAGTTCATCGACAAGGACCCCTGGGCCAACGAGCGCTTCGGTAAGGCCCTGAAGAGCCGCCGCTTCGGGCGGCGCAACGACGTGCTGCCGGAGATGGATCCCGAGCAGACCGCTGCGTGGTATGCAGAGCGGCTGCAGGCAGCCAGCGTCGCGAAGGCGCTGGTGGTCTCGGTGGTGCCCGACAGCCAGTGGACGCGCGACTTCCTGGTGGCGGCGAAGGGTCATGTGCACGCGCTTGCGAGCATCGACCCGCGGCTGCCCGACGCCCCCCAGCGGCTCGAGCGCGAGATGGCAGCGGGATTTCGCGGGGTCAAGCTTCTGCCGGTGAACCGGTGCTACCACCTGAGCGATCCGGCGTGCCGGCCCTTCTTCGAGAAAGCCAGCGAGCTGGGTGCTCGTCTGATTGTGCACTACGGCGTCACCGTGGACCCGGGCGGCGACCTGCGCTACGCCGACCCGCTCGACCTGTCGCCGGTCGCACGTGACTTCCCGGAGCTGCAGTTCGTGATCGCGCACTTCGGCGCGGGGTGGCTCGACAGCGTGTTGCGACTGGCCTACCAGTGCAAGAACGTGTGCGTGGACACGAGCGGCACCAACAACTGGCTGGACTACTACGTGCCCAAGACGACGCTTGCCGAGGTGTTTGAGCGCTGCCTGACCGCGCTTGGCCCGGAGCGTATCCTCTTCGGCACCGACAGCAACACCACCGCACCCTACCGTGCCTGGATCCGCTTCATGCAGCAGCGCACGCTCGAGGAGCTGGGGCTTTCCGATCACGATCGCGACCTGATCTTGCGTGGCAACGCGTCTCGCATCTTCAGGCTCGACGAGCCACTGCTACCCACGACCTGAGTGACCACCGGACCCGAATCGAGGCCAGCCATGACCGAGGCTCCCCGCACCGCACCCCAAAGCGACTACGACACCTTCGTGAACTGGGACAAGCGGCTTGCCAACGAGGCGCCGTTCTTCAAGGCGCTGTTCGAGGCCGAGGGGGTCCGCCGGGTCCTCGACGTGGGCGCGGGCAGCGCCCGGCACTCGATCATGTTCGCATCGTGGGGCCTCGATGTCGTCGCGGTCGACCCTGACGACTCGATGCTCGAGCAGGCCCGTGCGAACCAGGTGCGCTTCGCCGGCGACATCGAAGCGGCGCGAGGATCGCTGACCATCGTGAAGGGCGGCTTCGGTGAACTGCACCGCATGGATCTCGAGAAGGCCGATGCGCTCATCTGCACCGGCAACGCTCTGCCGCATGTAGCCGGCCGAGACGGACTCACCGAGGCGCTCGCGGACTTCTCGGCGGTACTGCACCCGGGCGGGGTGCTCGTCTTGCACCTGCTCAATCACGGTCGGCTTCTTGAGAACCGGACCCGAGCGATCCCGCCCAAGGTCGTGGAGACGCCGGAGGGCACCACGGTCTTCGTACGGGTGATCGACTATCCCGAGGGCGACGAGTACCTCGACTTCGACTTCATCACGCTGCAGCGCCGCGCGGACGGCTCATGGGATGTGGCGAGCCGCCGGTCGCCGCACACCGCGATACCAGCGAGCCTGCTTCGCACGGAGATGCCGTGCGCGGGATTCGGCCGCATCGAGGTCTTCGGTGGTCACGATCGTCACCCGCTGACCAACGCGGACGAAAGCGTCATCGTGGTGGCGTATCGGGGCTGAGCCCGCGCCCGCGCCCGCGCTCAGCCGCCCGTGACCTCAGGTCCCAGCTCGCAGCGGCGACCGAGGGCTGCGTCACACGCCGCGATAGGGGATTGCAGCCCCGCCGGCTTGCAGTGGGCCGGCAGCTTCGCGAACTGTGCGTAGAGGTGGCAAAGAGGGAGCCCCGCGACGTTCTGGTAGCACTCGCGCGTGGTGACGTGGGCCACCTGCGCCTCGATGTTGTACGCGCCCGCGCAGCCCATGAAGGTGCCGTGCCCCATCCACTCACGGATCCGCTCGTCGTCAAGATCGTGCATCGTGACGTTGGTGACGGCAGAGAACAGGTGCGGACGCGTCTGTCCCGGGCACACGATCGCAGCGCCGGTCACGACCTGGTGGGTGTCGCCTGACAGTTCCCGCAGCATGCGCCACGCATCGGCCTCATCGACCGGCTTTCCCAGCACCCTGCCTTCGTGCGCCACGATGGTGTCGAAACACAGGATCAGGTCGCCGGCCTCTTCGGACACCAGCATCGCTGCCTCGGCCTTCTCGGCGGCAAGGGCCATGGCGAGGCGCGGGGGGTTGGACGCCAAAGGTGAGTCGAGGTCTTCGGGCGTATCGACAGACGTGCAGTCGAAAGCGAAGCCCAACCACTCGAGCAGGCGCCTGCGGCGTGGCGACTGTGAGGCGAGTATGGCGCGCAGTGGCGGAGTGCTCATCGGCACATCGTAGCGCACGTCTATACTGGAACGGTCCATCATCGCGGTCCGCGTCTTCGGACTCGATTCGGGAGGGGCCAAGGGTGAGTGCAGCGCGTGCGAACGAACCGCAAGGAGCGATGGAGCGGTTCCTCAAGGCCCTGATCGTCGCGTACAAGGCGGTCGTCCTTTACCCGCCCTCGAGCACCATCCCGCGAGACACCTCCAACGTCGCGGCCGAGGCACTCCGCGATCTTCTGAAAGAACGTCACGAGCTGGTGCTGGGCGTCTCGAAAGACGGACTCGTCATTGATGGTGAGCTGTTCGAGCCCGCGCGGGCCGCGTACAGCAACCTCGCGTTGGAGCTCTACAGCAGGCGCCTGGCAGACGTGCGGTTTCGGGTGGGCAGCACCGGCACCGACATCCTGGGCCTGCTTGCCGTGCTCGCCACAGATGCAGATGCGGTCGAAGCGGGCGGCGGCTTCGAGAACAGGTTGTGGGAGAAGGGCGTGACCGCGATCTCGGTCACCGAGGTGAGCGTCTCGATCATCGAGCCGGTCGCGGTCGAGCACACCGAGACAACCTCGCTCACCCGTGCCCAGATCGACGAAGCGCTGGGGCTGGGTGCCCGCCGGAGCCGAGACGACCGCGTGCTCGAGCGTCTGCTGGGCTCGCCGGTCGACATCGCCGCGTACCTCTCGGCGCTCGTCACCGAGCAGGGCGGCTCGACGGCTCTGGCCGCCGCGCGTTTCGAGCTGCTGGCGTCGCTGAGATCGAGAAGCGGAGAGATCACCGTCGACGTGCCGCGCGGGCTTGCCGATGCGCTCACCTGCATCGACGCGGCTCTGCGAGCCGATCTGCTGCTGGGCGAACTCATCGCCGAGGCGCGGGAGAATGACGACGTAGCGGAGGTCATCCGAAGCGTCGAGGCGGTCGACATGTTCAGGATGATCACCGCCGGCGTGGACGCAGGTGAGCCTCCGGTCACCGAGTTGGCCCGGGCGATCCGCAACGTCGAAGGGTTGACCGCGCAGAACCCCGGGGATATCGAGACCGCCGCGGGAACCGCGATGCGTGAAGTGGGAATG
>CAYXQU010000203.1:0-3880 GCA_964467305.1 uncultured Eubacteriales bacterium | reverse complement strand
GCCTGACCCGGGCGCTACTCGGTCTCGTTCTCGCGCGCCACTTCGAGGCTCGTCGCGCTGTCGACTTCGGGTTCGGGCGAGGTTGCCTCAGCGGCTTCGGCAGCGGCGTCCGCTTGCGCCGCAGCATCCGACGCGGCGGCCCGCAGCTCTGCTTTGAGTGCATCCAATGGCTCGGTGTACTTCTCGTCGCAGTTCGCCTTGATCTCGTTGATCATGCGGATCGCGGCCCGCTTGCTCAGCCTCGCACGATCATTGTCCACCCCGTACTGATGCGCCGTCTTCAGCTGCAGCACGACCTCCTCGGGCGCCTCGCTCTTGTGCGCCATCACGTAGGCGCGGCGGGCGATGGCCCACGTGGCCTGCTCGGTCAGTCCGCTGTTCATGCTTGTCGACTCCGCGGCGTCCAGCTCCTCGAGCGCGCCGGCGGTGTCGTCCTTCTCGGCAAGGAGCATGGCGCGCAGCCCACGCACGCGGCACTCGGTTGCGAGCTGGTCGGACTCCAGTGCGGACTCCAGGGCTTGCTGCGAGCGCTCGAGGGCCTCGTCGGTGCGGCCTTGGATTCTCAGCAATCGGCTGTGAAGCAGGCGCGTCTCAGCGAGGCCGGTGCTGCTGCCGCCGCGCTGGTAGGCCTCCTCGGCCTGGGTGTACGCGGTGTCGAGGGCGATCCACTCCTCGCGATCTCGCAAGACGCTCGCCTGGCCCAGCAGACAGTCTCCCAGGTCGGTGTCTTGACCAAGCTCGCGGCGAATCAGCTCCTCTTCACGCCACAGCGCGAGTGCGGAGTCGCGCATGCCGGCGTCCTTGAGCATGGCGGCGTGCCAGTACAGCGTGTCCGCCAGCGCGTCACGTCTGCCCAGCGATCGATACAGATCCTCCGCCTGCGAGAACAGAGGATCGGCCGCCGAGAAGTCCACCGGCCTGCGCGCATACGCCTCGCTCACAACCGCGGCGACCAAGAGCTCGTCGTTGCCGGTCGCACGCGCCATCTCCGCAGCGCTCTCGTACAACGCGACCGCACTCTCCCGATCGAGGCTGCGTTCCTTGGCGACCCCTTGGTTGATCCGTGCGGTTATCGCAAGCTCGGCAAGACTCGCCCCGGTCGCGATGGACTCAGCCGTCGCCAGGTGCGTTGATGCGTTCAGGTAGTCTGCCGCCTCGATCATCGACAAGCCGCAGTCGATGTGTGCCGTCGCGAGGTCCGCCGGATCGGTCACATCGAGCGTGAGGTACTCCTCGAGCGCGATGACCGCTTCGTCCCACCGGGCGACCTGACGTGAGGCTGCCGCGAAGTTCAGCAGCGCCGACTGCAGCCGCTCCGTATCGTCGTTATCGCGCGCCAGCTCCGCGCCTTCCGCGTAGAACTGGCGGGCGGTCTCGATGTCGCCCGCGACCCAGTGCGCGTAGCCCGCGTTGATGTGCGCGGTGGCGACCAGGTCCAGCGCCCCCAGCTCCTCTGCTACACGTTCGGCCTCTATGAGCGCAGCGATCGCCTCGTCGAGATTCTCGCTCTGTGCCGCCGCAATCCCGCGCTCGATGTGATCGTAGGCAAGGTCACGTGTGGGAGTCTGGGCGGGCTCTGTCGTGTCTTCCGACATGGTGTTCCTCCAAGTGGGCGTTTCGGTAGGAATGATCGTGAGCGCCTGCCGAATCGACGGGACGCAAGCCCTACGTATAGTACGGGAATCATGTGCTCGTCAAAGCGGGCTCGACGGTGCGACGGTGACTGCCCGAAGCGTTGAGCTGGTCGAATATGAACGCCACCCCCAGCTCATCCCCTCGTTCCCTTGGTTCGTCCTCTTGTGAGCGCATTCACGAGACGTGTGGTCTTAACCGTGACTTAATGAACCTGCTGGATTCTGGGGTGCGTGTGTGGTGACCGAATGAGACACCTGAAGCCGCTCACGCACCTGGCACGTGCCGCACATCGAAGGAGGTGGGCCTCGGGCACTCACCGCTAGGTAAGGGACGTTGGCTCAACAAGGAGGTTGAAATGTCAGAAACCAAGATCACTCGCCGCCAGTTCGTTGGTGGCGCAGCGGTCGCAGCAGCCGCCACGGCGATGCCGCTTGCAGCCGGAGTCACCGCTGCCGGGGCAGCTCCGACGACTGTCGACCAGCCGGCGCTCGCGGCGGTCATGACCGCACTCAAGGCCAGTGGCTGGACCCCGCTCGATCCGGTCCGCGCTCGCCGCACTGCCTACGAGATCTATCGTGGCAAGTACACCGGTAGCTACAGCTCGCTCTTCCCCGTCACCGCATCCACGCACGGCCAGTCCGGCTGCTGCGAGGGTGGCTGGTGGCCGGTCATCGAGCAGATCGCCGAGAAGGAGTTCGCAGTTCTCGGTACGGAGAACTGGGCTCAGCTTCCCAAGGGCCTGTTCAACTACGGCGGCGGCGGCATCTTCTCCGGCGGCGCTGTCTGCGGCTTCTACAATGGTCCGATGAACGTTCTGAAGCTGTGTGGTGCTTCCAGCACCGTCGCGTACAACTATCACCGTTGGTTCGAGAACACCTACATCCCGTCCAACGCCCTGTACGTGGACTACCGCACCGGCACGTGGACCCCTGCAGCGGGTTGGGGCGGATCCGGCGTGCCGGTCCCGCTCAACAACGCTCCCAAGGTCAAGCCGATGACGACCACCTGCCACGGCTCCCACACTCGCTGGAAGGCAGCTGCCAACAGCTGGCTGCAGGCCAAGGGCTCGGGCGCGAACACGGACCGCTGCGGCAAGGGTACCGCTGATGGTGCCTACAAGCTGGCCACCCTCATCAACGAGTGGATGTCCGGTGCGACCATCGACGGTTCACTCGACCCGACGACCGGCTCAACCGCTGCGGGCTGCAAGCAGTCCAACTGTCACGCATCGACCGCCGGTGGCTATCCTGAGACCGGTGTCGGTGGCATCATGCGGTGCACTCCGTGCCACACGCAGCGCATCGGCGATGGACACAACCTGTAGTTTTCGCCTCCGACACACCATGAGGAGGTGTGAACCACGTGACTAAGAGATTGCGTTTCGCCATCGTGCTTGTGGCGGCGGTATGCCTGTTCGCGCTGTTCGCATCGAGCGCCTTCGCCTACACGGGCTTCTGGCAGGCATGTGAGACGTGCCACAACAAGACCGACATCACCGTGACCCCCACCGCGGGAGCGAACGACGGCATCACCGCCGCCTACACGTTCACCGCACCGGGCGCCAGCGAGTGGGCGGTCTTCGCAGGCGTGACCAAGGTCGCATCCGGTTCCGGTTCTTCGGGCAGCTTCAGCGTGCCCGCCGGAACCAGCTACGACATCTATGCCGTGTCCGGCAACCCCTCTGCGGGTAGCGCCGGCAAGACGTTCATCAGCGTTCCCAGCACCGTGATCGATGGCATCGACTACTCGGCTGACGCTGTTGCGCCGGTCAGCACGTCGAATGCGGTCGGCGCCTACACCGGCACCGCCGTGATCACCATCGACGCGAGTGACGACTCGACCCATGGCGTGGAGTACATCTACTACAGCGTCAATGGCACCGCCGCGCGTACCACGCCGGTCGGCACGAGTGGGTTCGCTACCGCGGTCATCAAGCGTAGCGCCGTTGGTACCGGCAACTACACGCTCGAGTTCTGGGCGCAGGACCGCGCCGGCAACATCGAGGATCCCGAGAACCAGGTCGCCTTCACCATCACGACCGACGCCGCAGGTGGCGGCAGCGTGACGCCGAACACGACCCTCGGCCCCAACGGCATGTCGCAGTGGACCTACAAGGACCTCGCTGATGACAACGCCAAGTACGAGGGTGGCTACGCCGCCTACGGGGCGAACTCAGGGTTCTACTCTGATCCCCACGGCGGCTACGACACCGCCACCAACAAGTGCAAGGTCTGCCACGCCGTCC
>CAYXQU010000202.1:0-3892 GCA_964467305.1 uncultured Eubacteriales bacterium | reverse complement strand
GCCCAGTATGGAGACCAGGGCGCGGTGCGATAGCGGCGAGTGGACCCGCGTCGTGTTGCCTGAACGGGTGGGTGGTGCGAAGCTGCCGCACATCCACGTGGTCGACATGGGCACCGAGTTCTCGGCGGGGCACCGCTCGATGTTCTCACGTCTCCTGACCGATGCGCTTGTACGGACGCGAGACGCAGGCAACAAGGCGGTGCTGTTTCTCAACAGGCGCGGCTTCGCGTCGTTCCTTCTGTGCCGAGAATGCGGCTTTGTTCCCACCTGTGATTCGTGCACCACGTCGCTCACGTACCACGATGTGGGCGAGCGACGCATGTGCCACCACTGTGGCGCGACGCGCGCCGTGCCCGCCACGTGTCCACAATGCGATAGCCCCTACCTGCGGCAGTTTGGTGCCGGGACCCAACGCGTCGAGGCGGAGCTGCAGAATCTCGTGGGCGAATGGCCGATCGTCAGGATGGATGCGGACACCACCAAGGGCAAAGGGGCCCACGAGAGACTACTCGCGCAGTTCGAGGCGCTGCCGAGCGGAGTGCTTCTTGGCACGCAGATGATCGCAAAGGGACTCGACTACCCGGAGGTGACCCTGGTGGGGGTCGTCGCCGCGGACACGACGCTGAACCTGCCCGACTTCCGCGCCCCGGAGCGTACGTATCAGTTGCTCTCTCAGGTTGCTGGGCGGGCGGGGCGCGGCAGCGAGCCGGGCGAGGTCGTCATCCAGACCTACTGGCCGGATCATCCGGCGATCGTCGCAGCAGCAACCAATCAGCCCGAGCTGTTCTACGCGCCCGAGCGGGAGGTTCGGGCCGAGCTCGGCTACCCGCCATTCGGACGGTTGTGCAACGTCCATATCAGGGGGCGCGATCGTGACACGGTCGCACGGTGTGCGTCTGACGCCGCCAATCGCCTGAAGTCACACGTGCCGGAGGGCTGGGTCGTCATCGGCCCCAGTCCGGCTCCGCTTTCTCGGGTCAAGGGCGTGTGGCGCTGGCATGTGCTGGTCAAGGCTCCGGCGGTCGGGCAGGTGGGGCCGGTGGTCTCGGCGGCGCTTGGCGCAGTGAAGCGACCCGGCGAGGTGTCGGTCACGGCCGATGTGGACGCCTACGATCTGCTGTGAGCCGCGACTGCGCCTGGTGTGGGCTGGTATGATATGTGCATCCAAGAGGGCTTGAGCCGTGTGCGGTGTGACGCGGCGTCGGCTCACCACGAACACGGGGAACTCTCTCGATGAAGAAGGAAAGACCGCAGGACATGGATGTCATCGCACACCCAAACCCGGCCTTGAGCCAGGCGGCTCAGACCGTTGACCCCACAAGCGACACGACACTCAAGGACTTGGTTCGCGAGATGGCCAAGACCATGTACGAAGCGCCGGGCATAGGGTTGGCCGCGACACAGGTCGGCGTCCTCAAACGAGTCATCGTCTACGACCTTGATGAGGATGCGAACCGTCCGGTCGCGCTGTGCAATCCCGTCATCATCGACCGCAGCAAAGAGTGCGAGACAGACGACGAAGGATGCCTCTCGCTGCCCGGTATCACCGTGCCGGTGAGCCGAGCGTGCACAGTGACGATCGAGGCGCAGAGCCTTGAGGGCACCGTGGTGCGATTCGATGCCGACGGGCTGCATGCCAGGCTGCTGCAGCATGAGCTCGACCATCTCGACGGCGTTCTGATCATCGATCGCGCCACAGCCGATGAGCGGCGCGCAGCGCTGCGTCGCTACCGTGAAGCGCTTGAGATGGGCGCTACGCCCGGCCAGACCAGCATCTGAGCGCTTCACAAGGGGGAGCATACGTCGTGCGTATCGTGTTCATGGGAACACCGGACTTCGCCGTGCCGTCACTTCGGCTCCTGGCACAGTCCCACCAGGTCGTGGGCGTCTACACCAGGCCGGATTCTGCGTCGGGACGGGGAGCGAAGATGCGTCCGTCGCCGGTGAAGAGTGCTGCCGAGGGGCTTGGGCTACCCGTCCACCAGCCAGTGACCCTTCGCGATCCTGTGGTGCTCGAGCAGCTCGCCGCGGCGCGGCCTGACGTCTGCGTCGTCGCCGCGTATGGCTTGATCCTGCCCGCAGAGGTGCTGGCGATCCCCGCTCACGGCTGCGTCAACGTGCACGCCTCGTTGCTTCCGCGCTGGCGCGGCGCCGCCCCTGTCCAAAGGGCGATCCTCGCAGGTGACAGCGTGACCGGTGTCTCGATCATGCGTATGGAGGTGGGTTTGGACACCGGGCCGTTTTGCGAGGTGGAGCAGGTGGAGGTGGGCGAGAAATCGGCGACTCGCCTGACTGACGAACTCGCCATCGCGGGAGCGAAGGCACTGGGCAGGGCCCTTGACCGGCTGTCGCTCGGCGTGTGCGAGTGGGTCGAACAAGACGAGTCCGGCGTCACCTACGCCGACAAGATACACAAGGCCGACGTGGCCCTTTCGCCGCAGCTCACCGTCGAACAGGCGCTTCGGAGAGTGAGGGCATCCGGCGCAAGCGCGCCCACACGGGTGAGTGTCGCAGGTCGGGTAGTCACGATCGTTGCCGCTTCGGTCACGCAGACGCTGGCCCAACCCGGTGAAGCTATCGCCGATAAGACCGGGCTTGTTCTGGGCTTCAGTGACGGGAGTCTGCAGGTGTCGAGCGTGAAACCGGAGGGCAAGCGTGAGATGGACGCCGCGCAGTGGACGTGCGGTCTTCGGGTCGAGCAGCCGTGCCGCTGGGAGAGTCTGTGATGTCGGCGTCAGGAGCGCGTATCGTGGCGCTGGAGGTCGTCGCGCGTGTCAGGGAGCGCGGGGCATACGCTCACGAGACGCTCGACACCGTTTTGAAGGCACGGGGCCTCGATGCGCGGGATGCGGCGTTCGCCACCCGGCTCGCCTATGGGACCATCGCGGCGCGCGGAACGCTTGACGAGGCCGTAGCTCGCTTTGTCACGCAGCCCTCATCCCTCGAGCCCGCAGTCGCCGATGCTCTGGCGGTCGCCGCCTACGAGCTGCTCTACGCACGCACTCCGGTGCGCGCAGCGGTGAGCCAGGGGGTCGAACTCGTGCGCGGTGTGCGGCCCCGGGCCGCCGGGATGGCCAATGCCGTCTTGCGCCGGCTTGCAGAGTCGCGAGACGACTTCCCTTGGGGGGATCCGGCCACCGATGTCGAATCGCTGGCACGATTGCATGCGCATCCGGTCTGGCTGGCCAGACTGTGGGTCGAGGAGCTGGGCTGGGACACGGCGGCGGCCCTGATGGCTGCCAACAACGAGCCGGCTCCGCTGTACCTGGCTCACCTGCCGTTCAGCAGCGAGTTCGACGCTGTCATGGCCGAGCTCGAAGCGGCCGGCGCGCAGCCGCAGCCGTGTGCGGTGGAAGGCTGCATCGTCGTGGGCCGCCCTAGTGCAGCTCTGTCGAGCGGTCCGGTTCGCCGCAAGGAAGCGCTCGTTGTAGATCAGGCCGCGCAGTTGACCGCACGGTGCGTCCTGTCGGATGGTCCCGAGAAGATCGTCGAGCTGGGTGCGGGAAGAGGCACGAAATCAATCCTGATGGCCGGGCACGGCATACGCCACGGCGGTGCGGCTCCTCACGTGGTCGCCGTAGACACTCATGACTTCAAGCTCGACGTGCTGATGCGTACGGCCCTGACAGCTCAGGCCACGGGAATCACCACGGTGGTCGCCGACGCGACACGCCTCGACCTCGGCACCGTTGAGGGGATCCCCGAGGCGGGCAGTGTCGACGCGGTGCTTGTCGATGCGCCCTGTTCGGGGATGGGCACGCTCAGGCGCCACCCCGACCGGCGGTGGCGTGCGACACCCGGCGAGATCGAGGCTTTGGCGTCGATCGGCTCACTTCTGCTGGCTTCCGCGGCTCGCCTTGTGAAGCCCGGAGGTTTCGTGGTGTACTCGACA
>CAYXQU010000201.1:1952-3902 GCA_964467305.1 uncultured Eubacteriales bacterium | reverse complement strand
CGGCTACTCCAGGGGTTGACATACTTACTAAGTAAGTTCAGACTGCGGATGTGTAGGGCTTACTTAGTAAGTATAGCGTGTGTTGCCGAGGGGGCAAAGGGTCCTTCTTGGCAGGTGAAGGGAGGCACGAGATGAACGATTCGATGAGGGCACAAGACGCGCCGCGCAAGGTGGGCGGATTCGCTGCGTTGTACCTCGCGCTGGCCTACATCGCCGCGATGCCGTACTTCCTGCTAGTGGTCGACTACACCGGCGCGACCACGGTGGCGGACAAGGTGGCGCTGGTGCTCGCCAACTACGCCAGCATGTACGCGATGTACCTGGTGACCTACGTGATCCTGGGCATCGTGCTGGGCGTGCTGGTGATCTCGCTGCACGACCGGCTGCAGGCCGGCGGGCAACTGCTGGGGCGCGTGGCGAGCGCGGTGGGGCTGCTGTGGGCGTTCGTGCTGGTGGCAAGTGGGATGGTGTTCAACTATGGGATGACCACGCTTGTGGGGCTCGCGCAGACCGATCCGGCGCAGGCCGGAGTCGTGTGGCAGGCGATCGAGCCGGTGGCGCTGGGTCTGGGCGGTGCCGGTGGCGAGATTCTGGGCGGGCTGTGGGTGCTGCTGGTCTCGGTGGCGGCGCTGCGCAGCGGCATACTGCCGAGGGTCCACAGCTGGCTTGGCGTGGTGATCGGCGTGGCCGGGATCGTCTCGGTGGTGCCGGTGCTGCACGAGGTCGCGTACCTGTTTGGGCTGCTGCAGATCGTGTGGTTCGCGTGGCTGGGTGTGGCGCTGCTGCGTGGACGCGGCTCGGTGGCGACGGTGGCGTACGACGATGGCGGCCGTGGTGGCGTGGCGGTGGCCGGAGTGTAGCGGGTGAGTGAATGGCCGGCTGGGTGGCGGGCCAGGAGCTCCATAGTTAGGGTTGTGGCGTAAACCTAACTATGGAGCTCCGTTAGTTAGGGTTAGATTCTGGTTGGGTGACGGGTGCACTCTCTTACTGGGCGCGTATGCGAATCGAGTCGGAGGGGGCGGTCGCAGTTGACCAGCATGAGTGGTATTGCATATGATACCAACATGAGCAGACGCATCGTAGTCGATACGAACGTTGTAGTAGCGGGGCTCCGCAGCTCAAGGGGCGCATCCCACCGGCTGCTGCGCCTCGTTGGCGCTGCGGACTTCCAGGTGACTCTATCGGTACCGCTCGCACTGGAGTATGAGGATGTGCTCAAGCGCGAAAGCATGGGCCTAGGGTTGTCGCCAGACGACATCGACCGGCTCATCGACTACTGGTGCAGCGTTGCTCATCTGCAGGAGATCCACTTCCTGTGGCGCCCGGTGCTGCGTGACCCAAGGGACGATCACGTCCTTGAACTCGCCGTCGAGGCGGGATGTGCTGTGATCGTTACGCACAACGTCAGAGACTTCTCTGAAGCGAGGTCGTTCGGTGTCGAGGCTGTCAGGCCCGTCGAGTTCCTGAGACGACTAGGAGCGACATCATGAGCACGATCAGTCTTCGTCTGCCGGAGTCACTGCACAAGCAGGTGCGTGAGCTCGCCAAGGCGGAGGACGTCTCCATCAATCAGTTCATCACCACCGCGCTTGCTGAGAAGATGTCGGCGCTCATGACCGTTGAGTACCTCAGGGAACGTGGCGCGCTGGGCGACAGGGCGGCGTACGACGCCGTTCTCGGCAAGGTGCGAGACGAGGTCCCACTGCCCGGCGACGAGCTCTGACGCGCGCATGACGCCAGGAACGCTCCACAGGCTTACGGCCTTCTCGGCAGACCCGTCCGGGGGCAATCCGGCGGGTGTGTGGGTGGGCGATGCGCTGCCTGGTGACGATGAGATGCAGCGGATCGCGGCTGAGGTGGGGTACTCGGAGACCGCGTTCGTAGCGCCGCTTCGCGGGAGCGAGCGCACGGTGCGCTACTTCAGCCCACAGGCCCAGGTGCCGTTCTGCG
>CAYXQU010000201.1:0-1942 GCA_964467305.1 uncultured Eubacteriales bacterium | reverse complement strand
AAGAGACAGCTGCTGGGCGAGACCGATGGCGACGGCGTGTACGCGCTGCAGACCGTCGTGGGCGAGGTGATGGTCGAGGTCGCGATGCGCGATGGCGTGCGCGAGGCGGCGCTGACCTCGGTGGAGCCGGCGTGGGAGCCTGCCCGAGAGGCGCTGGTCGCTGAGGCGCTCGCGGCGCTGGGATGGCGGGCCGAGGAGCTCGACCCCGCGATTCTGCCTGCGCGCGCGTTCGCGGGTGCGTGGCACCTGGTGCTGGCTGCAGCGACGGCGTCGAGGCTCGCGGAGCTCGACTACGACTTCGAGCGGCTGCGCGCACTCATGGAGCGCGACGGGCTCACCACACTGCAGCTGGTATGGCGCGAAGGGCCGGGCGTGTTTCGGGCGCGCGATCCGTTCCCGGTGGGCGGCGTGGTCGAGGACCCGGCAACGGGCGCAGCAGCTGCGGCGCTGGGCGGTTACTTGCGCGATGCGGGGCTAGTCTCGGCACCGGCGACGCTGCTCATCAAGCAAGGCGACGATATCGGCCGCCCCAGCAGGCTCACGGTCGAGATCCCGGTTGCGGGCGGAATCGTGGTGCGCGGCACAGCTGTGCGGATCGGGGAGTGACGTTAGGCAGCGGTGAGGTAATCGACCAGCTCGGCGACTCGGTCTATGGAGAGCTTGGTGGGGTCGGCCTGTGCTAGGTAGGCATGCAAGTTGCCTGGATTGAGGCCCAGATCCTTCGCCATGCGGTATCGAGTGACTCGCTTCTGTGATTCAAGCTCCAGTATCCGCTCGCGAACAGCGAGCCGAAGATCGTTGTCCCGCTTGTGCGCATCGCGCCGCGCAACGTAGCTGCTCCAGACCTTCAGGTACTCGGGCCGGAGACTGGAATCCCCGGCTTCCAGCGCTCGCTCCAGCATCCCGTCGGCATCCAGGTTCGCAAGCGCCTGCAGTTCCCGCTGCAGATCAGTGCGCTCGGGAAGCAGGCGGGACATCCTCGGCGCTCGCCCGGTAGCAGCAGCCCACAGAAGCATCGGTTCGACCAGCCGCGGCTCGTCCCCGGCCAAGCGGGCAAGCCGAGTGAGCGCTAAGGTCTCCTCGCCGGAGAGGGCGCGCACGTACGACTGAAGGAAGCCAGTGAAGGTCAGCAGTCGCATGGTTCGTGCTCCTGTTGGTACTTGTTGTAGTTGCAGAATAGTATTCTGCAAAACTGGAATCGTCAATGGCAGTGCCGAGTGCGGCGGCGGCCCCCAGCGTCTACCTCACCGCAACGCCCAGGTAATATGGCCAGATGATCAGCCCCAGCACCGCGGTCCAGAACCCCAGCTTCGCGTAGGCGATCGTGAACATCCAGCCAATGAACCACAGCGTGCCCATGCCGGTGTCTACTCGGATCTTCTCGGAACCTGCCATGGTGCGTGCCCCCCTTCGAGTTCGTGCGTACAGACAGCTTGTGCCCCATTCGGGGCCGAAGTGGCCGCTACTCGTCGGAGAGCTTGATGTGGCGGTAGGTGATCACGCGGCCGTCGTTGGCGACGTCGTCTTGCAGCGGGTACACCACGACCTTCTTGGGCTGGCCGGGACTGCCGGTGCCTATCACCCAGCCGTCACCCGCGTACATGGTCACGTGGCTTACCCGGTCGCTGCCCGACCACCGGTAGAACAGCAGATCGCCGGCGACCAGCTCTTCGGGGACAAGCGGGCGCTCACCCAGCGCTTGGTTGAACGAGCCATCGGGCAGCTCGACATCGATCGCGGCGTACGCCGCTTTCGTGAAGCCGCTGCAGTCGTAGGTGTCAGGGCCTTTGGCGCCCCACTCGTAGGGGATCTCGCGCAGCTCGTAAGCGGCCTTGAGCAGCCGTTCGCGCTGGGTCGCGGGTTGGGACGGCGGCTGGGGCAGTTGCGCGGGCTCAGGGGCCGAAGAGGCGACAGCCTGTGCCGCCGCGCGCATGTCTTCGGT
>CAYXQU010000200.1:3356-3902 GCA_964467305.1 uncultured Eubacteriales bacterium | reverse complement strand
GGATGAGATTCGTGTAGGTGGTCAGATCGGTCTGGCCGTCGTCGACAAGCGATGAGCGGTTGAGCGCCGAGATGATGCCGGCGGTCACCGTCTTCTCGAGACCGAAGGGGCTGCCCACTGCCATCACGTACTCGCCCACGCTGAGGTCTTTGGATGCGCCGGTCTGGATCGCGGGAAAGCCCTCGCCCTCGATCTTGAGCACGGCGAGGTCGCTTGACTGGTCGACACCCACCACCGTCGCCGGCACGTCGTCGACACCCACGGTGACGATGATCTCATCGGCGTCTTCGATGACGTGGTAGTTGGTCACCACATAGCCGTCGGAGCGGATGATCACGCCGGATCCGTTGCCCACGTCGCGGGTGAAGGTCTGGCCGGTGAACGGGTCGAAGCCCTGCTGGCGGATGGTGATGTTGACCACAGACGGCACGACTTTCTGGGCGACGGCCTCGAAGATGGCTGCCGAGTCGGCTTCGGGGGTGATCGTCACCACTTGAGACGGCGTGGGTTCAGAGGAAGCCTGCAGCGGCCTGATGGGCTCCGAGC
>CAYXQU010000200.1:0-3346 GCA_964467305.1 uncultured Eubacteriales bacterium | reverse complement strand
GAAGTAATCACCGCCGCGCTCGAGAAGCGCTTCTGTACCGCCGGCTCCTCGCAGGGCTCGTCGCTGTCGCTGGCGTAGTCGCACACCGGCAACGCGCCCTGGGCGCTCCCTGGCTCGGGCAGATGCTCCTCGATGTCCTCCAGATGCGTGGAGGGGTCGGCCATCCACGCGACCGCCTCACCCTCTTTGGCATCGGGTTGCGGCTCGTCGTGCACATGGTAGTCGGGGTCGGTCATCGCGGTTCACCTCGGTATCCGTTGGCGACGCTGCGGCGGGCCATGGCCGTCGATCACGTCGGTATCGTCCCAACAACGGTACTACCCGCAGGTGGCCCAGCGGAACGCAGTCCACGAAAAGACCACGGTGCGAGGCGCGCGGCGCGGTTGCTACAGGCAGCAGCGGGCGGTGTGACGGGCAGGGGCGCAGGCAGGTGCCAAGACGCGCCCGTCAGCCACCCAGCCACGTGAGCACGGGCCCGGCGGCCACGCCAAGCGCCACGGTGGCAGCGACCACGAGCATGATCGCCACCGCAGAGACCGGCTCGGGCTTCGCGCCGGCGGTGCCGTCTCCTTCAGGCTCGGCGAAGAACGCAGCCCGGACGATGCGCAGGTAGTAGCCGGCCGAGACGACGCTCGTGAGCACGGCGAGCACCACCCACGGCGTCTGGTTCGCGGAGACAGCGGCGGCGAACAGGTACAGCTTGCCGAAGAAGCCGGCAAGCGGCGGGATGCCCACCAGCGAGACCAGCATGAGCACGAGCATCCACGCCGAAGCGATCCGGCGCTGCGCCAGACCCGCGAAGTCGCTGAGCGCCGGTCCCTGCTCGGCAGCCACCAGCATGACGCCCATCGAGGGCAGCGCGTAAGCGACCGAGTAGAACACCGCAGCCGTGTAGCCCGCGGAGCTGGCGGCAGACGCTGCCAGCAGCAGGTAGCCCGTGTGGGCGACTCCCGAGTACGCCATCATGCGGCGTACGTCTGTCTGCGTGAGAGCTGCGAGGTTGCCCAGCACCATCGAGGCAACGGCGGCGGCCAGAAGCAGCGTGGAGACCATGGGCGAGGTGGTGGCGACCGCAGCGGTGATGCGCACGAGCGCGACCGCACCGGCGACCTTGGGCACGGTGGAGACGAACGCGACGGTCCAGGGCTCCGCGCCCTCGTAGGCGTCCGGCGCCCAGTAGTGGAACGGCGCCGCGCTCAGCTTCGCGAACAGCCCCACGAACGTCATCATCACGGCGAGCACGCCCAGCGTGCCCGAGCCGGCCAGGCTCATCTCGGAGAACTTCGTGGTGCCGGTCACGCCATAGAGCATCGACATGCCATAGAGCATGACCAGTGATGTGAGCATGGACAGCAGGAAGTACTTCAGCGCACCCTCGAGTCCCGACAGCCGCATGCGGCGGTACCCGATCAAGACGTAGGCGGGCATGGTGGCAAGCTCGAGAGCAAGCACCAGCGTGACCATCTCGCTCGCCTCGGCCATGAGCATCGCGCCGATCGCCGAGAAGCCCGCGAGAGCCACCGCTTCGCGGATACGTCCCTCGCCGCGACCCGCGGTCCAAAGCATCCAGACCGCGGCGAGAACCGCGACGCCGGTGCGCGCGAACCGGGCGGCACCGTCGTAGGTGAGCAGACCGCCAAAGAGCACGTCGCCAGCGGGCGACACCGCGGCGACAGCGGCAGCGGCGACCGCCAGGGCGGCGCCGACCCACGCGGCACCGCGGTCACCACCGGGCAGCAGCTCGGCGAAGAGCGCCCACGCGACCGCGGCAAGCAGCAGCAGCTCGGGGAGTATGAGGGCGTAGCCGCTCACCTAGCCTCCCACCACCTTCGACAGTGCCTGCATGACAGGATCGGTGTACTGCAGCAGCGACGACCAGTAGATGCCTATGACCACCGTGAGCACCACGAGCGGTGCGATGGTGATCGCCTCGCGCCCGCTCATGTCGGGCTGATCGGCGACGATGGGCGACGGCTGGCCGAACACCACACGCTGCAGCATCCACAGCATGTACGCGGCACCGAACAGCACACCCACCGAGGCGATCACCACGAGCCAGGGAGCGACCACTGTGGACTGCCATGCGCCAAGTAGCGACAGGAACTCGCCCACGAAGCCCGACAGGCCGGGCAGGCCCATCGACGCGAACGACGCGAACGCCATGAGGCCGGCGATCACGGGCATCTGGCCGGCGACACCGGACAGGTCGGCGATCTGGCGCGTGTGCGTGCGGTCATAGACCATGCCCACCATCAGGAAGAGCATGCCCGTTGTCAGGCCGTGGCTGATATTGACGGCCATGGCACCGTTCAAGCCGGCTGCGGTGCCTGCAGCGATGCCCAGCATCGCGAAGCCCATGTGCGACACCGACGAGTACGCCACGAGCTTCTTGACGTCGGTCTGCGCGAACGCGGTCGCCGCACCGTAGATGATCGATATCACGGCAAGGACCGCGATGATGACCTGGAACTCGCTGAAGCCCGACGGAAGGATGGGCAGCGAGATGCGCAAGAAGCCGTAGGTTCCCATCTTGAGCATGATGCCGGCCAGCAGCACCGAAGCCGCGGTGGGCGCTTCGACGTGCGCGTCAGGCAACCAGGTGTGCAGCGGGAAGACCGGGACCTTCACAGCGAAGCCCAGGAAGAAGGCAAGGAACACCCACCACTGGAAGCCCGGCGACAGGCCCGGTCCCACCTTCGCCAGCTCCACCAGGTCGAACGTGCCGGTCTGCAGGTACAAAGCGACAACGCCTACCAGCATGAAAACCGAGCCAAGCAAGGTGTAGAGGAAGAACTTGATCGCAGCGTACTCGCGACGCGGACCGCCCCACTGGGCGATCAGGAAGTACATGGGCACGAGCACGAGCTCCCAGAAGACGTAGAAGAGCACGAAGTCCAGCGCGGCGAACACGCCGTTCATGCCCACCTGCAGCAGCAGGAGCATGGCGAAGTAGAACGCCGGCTTGCGGTCGATCTTCCAGCTCGCGATCACCGCGAGGAAGGTGAGCAGTGCGGAGAGCGCGACAAGGGGCATGGACATGCCATCGACGGCCAGGTGGTAGTTGATGCCGGCTTGGGGAACCCAAGCGAACTTCTCGGTGAACTGCATGCCACCGGCGATGTCGAAGCGCATGACCATCATGGCCGCCAGCACGAGATCGACACCGGTCACTCCCAGTGCGATCCACTTGGCCAGCTCGCCTTTGCTCTTGGGCAGTAGCGCACACGCTACGACACCCACGAGCGGCAGAAAGATGATGAGGCTGAGCACGCTAGGCCCCCCTTGTGACGACGATTACGAGCATGAGCAGGACGACGGCGCCGATCACGAGGCGCTGGTAACTTTG
>CAYXQU010000199.1:0-3927 GCA_964467305.1 uncultured Eubacteriales bacterium | reverse complement strand
CCCTGCGCGTCAGTCAGACGACCCTCCTCGAGGATCTGCAGCAACACGTTGAACACGTCAGGGTGGGCCTTCTCGATCTCGTCGAAGAGGATGACCGAGTACGGTCGACGCCTGACGAGCTCGGTGAGCTGCCCGCCCTCGTCAAAGCCAACATAGCCCGGAGGCGAGCCGATCAGCCTCGAGACGGTGTGCTTCTCCATGTACTCACTCATGTCGAGCGAGATCAGGGCCTCTTCCGAGCCGAACAGGAAGTCCGCCAGCGCCTTGGCGAGCTCGGTCTTGCCCACTCCCGAGGGGCCGAGGAAGATGAAGGAGCCGCCGGGGCGCTTCGGGTCCTTCAGGCCCGCGCGCGAGCGGCGAATCGCTTTGCTCACAGCGGTCACGGCCTCGTCCTGACCCACGATACGCTCGTGCAGCACGTTCTCCATGCGAAGCAGCTTCGCGGTCTCCTCTTCGGTGAGGTCGGTCACCGGAACGCCGGTCCACATCGACACGACTTCAGCGATCTCACGCTCAGTGACCTCGACCACGCGGCGGACGTCGGGTTTGAGCCACTCCTCTTCCATGTCGCGTTTCTCGGACAGGATCCGCTTCTCGTTGTCGCGCAGCGCTGCCGCCTTCTCGAACTCCTGCGACTCGATCGCGGCTTCCTTCTCGGCACGCACCTGGCGCAGTCGGTCTTCGACCTCTCGAACGCCGGGGGGTGCCGTCATCATCCGGATCCGCATCTTCGCGCCTGCTTCATCGATCAGGTCGATGGCCTTGTCGGGCAGGAAGCGGTCCGAGATGTAGCGGTCGGCGAGCGTGGCGGCCGCCTCGATCGCGGCGTCGGTGATGCTCACGCGGTGGTGCGCCTCATAGCGGTCGCGCAGCCCCATGAGGATGAGCTTGGTCTCTTCGACGGAAGGCTCGCCCACCTGGATGGGCTGGAAGCGACGCTCCAGCGCCGGGTCCTTCTCGACGTACTTGCGGTACTCATCGAGGGTCGTGGCGCCGATGGTCTGGAGCTCACCGCGTGCGAGAGCCGGCTTGATGATGCTGGCAGCGTCGATCGCGCCCTCGGCCGCACCGGCGCCCACCAGCGTGTGCATCTCGTCAACGAACAGAATGATGTCACCGCGCTCACGGATCTCCTTCATGACCTTCTTCAAGCGATCCTCGAACTCGCCGCGGTACTTCGAGCCGGCCACGAGTGCCGCGAGATCAAGGGTGTAGAGCTGCTTGTCCTTGATGGTCTCCGGTACCTCGTCGTCTGCGATCTGCTGCGCGAGCCCTTCGGCGACCGCCGTCTTGCCCACGCCCGGCTCACCGATGAGAACGGGATTGTTCTTCGTGCGCCGCGACAGGATCTGCATGACCCGTTCAATCTCGTTCGAGCGCCCGATGACCGGGTCGAGTTTGCCGTCACGTGCCTGGCGGGTCAGGTTGCGTCCGAACTCATCGAGCATCGACTGGCCGCCACCGCCACGGCGCTCCTCACCCGGCTCGGGCTGCTTGCCGTGATGCCCGGAGAGCAGCTGGATGACGGCGGAACGCACCTTCTCGAGGTCCGCACCCAAGTTCAGCAGCACCTGAGCCGCGACACCCTCACCCTCTCGGATGAGACCGAGCAAGATGTGCTCGGTGCCGATGTAGTTGTGCCCCAGCTGCAGCGCCTCGCGCAGCGAAAGCTCGAGGACCTTCTTGGCGCGGGGCGTGAACGGGATGTGACCGGTGGGCACGTAGGTGCCGCGTCCAATGAGATCCTCGACCTGGGCGTGGACATCTTCGAGCGAGATATTCAGTGACTCGAGCGCTTTGGCCGCGATGCCGTCCTGCTCTCGGATCAGACCGAGCAGCAGATGCTCGGTACCGATGTAGTTCTGGTTGAGCATCCGCGCTTCTTCTTGAGCGTAGACGACCACGCGACGCGCTTTCTCTGTGAACCGTTCGAACATGCTGGTTTCCTCCGTGAGTTAACGGCCGCACGTAGCGACCGGCGATTTCTATCACCGAGTATACCCGTCGGATATGACAGCCAACGGGTATGGCGACCCAAGAGCAAGGCGAATGCCATGCATCTAAGTCTATGACACTTAGATTTGAGAGAGAATCAGGCTTCGGGACGCATCTGCGGGAACAGCAGCACGTCACGGATCGACGGCGAGTCGGTGAGCAACATCACCAATCGGTCGATACCGATACCCAGGCCACCAGCCGGCGGCATGCCGTACTCCTGCGCGCGCAGGTAGTCCTCATCGACCCACATCGCCTCATCGTCGCCCGCGTCCTTGGCGGCCGCCTGGGCCTCGAAGCGCTCGCGCTGGTCGATGGGATCGACGAGTTCCGAGAAGGCATTCGCGAACTCGCGCCCGGTGATGATCAGCTCGAAGCGGTCGGTGAGCAACGGGTCCTCGTCGCTGCGACGAGCGAGTGGTGAGGTCTCGGCAGGATACATCGTCACGAACGTGGGCTGGATCAGCGTGTGCTCGACGAGCTTCTCGAACAGCTCGGTGAGCAGCTTGCCCGCGCCCCAAGCCTTCTCGGTGGGCACTTCGTGGGTCGCGCAGAGAACGCGCAGCTGCTCGACGGGGGTGTGCACGCTCACCTCGACGCCGGCAGCCTCGCTCGTGAGCTCGGCCATGGTCGCGCGGCGCCAAGGCGACTCCAGCGAGACCGGCGTGCCTTGGTACTCGAGCTCGAGCGTGCCCAGAACCTCACGTGCCGCATGGATGATGATGCCCTCGGTGAGCGCCATCATCGACTGCATGTTGCCAAACGCCTGGTACGCCTCGAGCATCGTGAACTCGGGATTGTGACGCGGTGACATACCCTCGTTGCGAAACGAGCGGTTGATTTCGTAGACGCGCTCGAATCCGCCCACCAGCAGTCGCTTGAGGTACAACTCCGGCGCGATACGCAGGTACAGCGGCATGTCGAGAGCGTTGTGGTGTGTGATGAACGGCCGGGCCGTGGCGCCGCCGGGGATGGGCTGGAGCATGGGGGTCTCGACCTCGAGGTAGCCTTGCGACTCCATATAGCGCCTGATCGCCGAGATGACCCTGAAGCGCGTCTCGAACACCGTGCGTACTTCGGGATTCGCGATCAGATCGACGTAGCGCCTGCGGTAGCGCGTCTCGGTGTCGGTGAGGCCGTGGTACTTTTCGGGAAGCGGTGAGAGCGACTTGGAAAGCAGCGTCACCGTCGACGGCTGTACGGACAGCTCGCCTCGGCGGGAGCGCAAGACGTTGCCTGTGGCGCCCACCCAGTCGCCCAAGTCGAGCTCCTTGACCGCCGAGAAGACCTCGTCGCCCAAGACGTTGACCCGGCAGAACAGCTGGATCTCGCCGGTGGCGTCCCGCAAGACCAGAAACGCCATCTTGCCTTGGTCGCGTTTGGCGACCAGCCTGCCGGCGATGGTGACGACATCATCGGTCTCGGCACCGGGCTCGAGATCGGCGTGACGGGCGGCCAGTTCTGCGGTGCGAGCCGTGACATCGAAGCCGTTGACGTAGGGCTCGGTTCCGGCCTCGCGGAGTGCTGCGAGCTTCGCTCTCCGTACGACGAAAGGATCGTCTTCGGCGGGAATCTCGACAGTGGGCTCGTCGGCCATGACTACCGCTTGATCGAGCGGATGACGTACTCGATGACGAGGCCACGAGGAGTGGTGACCTGCACGCTCTCGCCCTTCTTGTGGCCCATGATCGCCTGGCCAACGGGGGATTCGTTGCTGATGCGGTCGTGTGTGGGATCGGCCTCGGCCGAGCCTACAACCTGGTACAGGTGCACGTCACCGGTCTCGACGTCTTCGATCTCGACCTTGCTGCCAAGCGTGACACGATCGCTCTTCTTGGGGGCATCGATGATGGTCGCATTGGCGAGGATCTGGTTGATCTCGATGATGCGGCTCTCGACCCACGCCTGCTCGTTCTTGGCGTCGTCGTACTC
>CAYXQU010000198.1:0-3935 GCA_964467305.1 uncultured Eubacteriales bacterium | reverse complement strand
ATCCAAGACCGTCTGGCCTCCGTGATGGAGCACCGGCAGCGCGTCATCGAGCGCACGAGGCTCGTGACGGCCGCAGCGTCGATTACCGGTTGTCCCTTGGTGGTGACACGGCAGTATCCAAAGGGCCTGGGAGATGTGGTGTCGGAACTCGGCGACCACCTCGATTCCCTTCAGGTGGCGGGTACTGTTGTCAGGACCGCCGACAAGGTGACGTTCGATTGCTTCGCCGAGACGGAGTTCGCAAGGACGCTGGGGTCGTTGGGCCGTCAGCAGCTGGTGCTCGTAGGCATGGAGACCCACATCTGCATCACCCAGACCGCGCTGTCGGCGCGAGCGCGGGGGCTGAACGTGCATGTCGTCGCAGACGCGTGCTGCTCGCGTGACGATGAGAACCACACAGTCGCACTCGAAAGGCTGCGCCATGCCGGCGTGGTTGTCACCACCGCCGAGTCGGTCGCCTACGAGCTCGTCGCGGCGGCGGGCACACCGGAGTTCAAGGCGCTTCTCGCCGTGGTGAAGTCCTGATCCGCCTGATCTGATAGCGGGATTCCGGGCGCCTCTCAGGTGGTACACTGCCACGACCGGGTGCGGCGAGAAGAGAGGGCGTTTCGTGGGGCGGATCATCGATGGAATCGCGGTCGCCGCGCGCGTGAAGGATGAGGCTGCCGCGCTCGTCGCCAAGACGATCGCAGCCAGCGGCTCGACGCCGGGTCTTGCTGTGGTGCTGGTGGGTGATGATCCGGCTTCACACTCGTACGTGCGTATGAAGGAGCGCGACTGCGAGCACGTGGGGATTCGCTCGTTCGACTACCGTCGACCTGCGGACATCACGCAGGCCGAGCTCGACGCCATCGTCGATGAGTGCAATGCCGACCCCAACGTCCACGGCGTTCTGGTGCAGATGCCGCTGCCCGGCCATCTTGATGCAGAACGTGTCATCGCGAGGATCGATCCTTGCAAAGACGTCGACGGGTTCCATCCCGAGAACCTCGGGTGTCTCGTGCGCGGCGGGCAAGCTCCCAGGGCCTGCACTCCGTGGGGGGTCATGCGACTGCTGGACGAGTACGGCATCGAGCTGGCAGGTCGACATGCGGTCGTGGTCGGGCGTTCGACCATCGTTGGAAAGCCCCAGGCATTGATGTTGCTGGAACGCGATGCGACGGTGACGATCTGTCATTCTCGGACTGTCGATCTGCCCGCCGTGTGTCGAACGGCCGATGTTCTGGTTGCAGCCGTGGGGCGCCCCGGGATGATCACCGCCGAGTACATCAAGCCCGGTGCGGTCGTCATCGATGTGGGCATCAACCAAGTCGGTGACAGGCTGGTTGGTGACGTCGACTTCGCGAGTGTGAGCGAGATCGCATCGGCGATCACACCGGTACCCGGAGGCGTGGGTCCGATGACCCGAGCGATGCTGATGCTGAATACAGCGCAAGCCGCGGCGAAGTCCGCTGGTCTGGGAGTGTAGCGATGAGAATCAGAAGGATCCACCGGTTGATCACGGCACTCGCGCTGGTCGCGACGCTTATGGGCGGCGGCACTGCCGCCTGGGCTGTCGAGACGACCACGACTCCGACGGTGGTTGACGCCAACGTCGAGATCCAGTTGTGGATGGGGGCTGGCCCAAGCCAGGCAGTCGCGATCGTCTCGGTGCTGCTGCCGGAGTCTCAGGAACTGCCGGCGAGAGTGAGGCTGCCCCTTCTCGAAGGGATGCAGGTCGACTGGGCAGGTGAGGTATCGGGTGGCGATCCCGCTTCCGACCCGCCTCGCCCGTTCGAGGTGGTCGACGGGCCCAAGGGCGGGCGCTATGCCGAGTTCGTGGTCGAGCAGTACCGCATGGCGCAGATCGACCTCTCGGCGATACCGCACACCGAGGAGGGCGACCGGGTGTCGGCGAGCTTCGACTTCGTGGAGCCTCTGGGGACTGCCGGCACGATCTTCTCGGTGAGGCTGCCGGCGATCGCCTCAGATGTCGAGATCTCACCCAAGCCCTCGGAAAAGCCGAACACCAATGAGCTGGGCGAGTCGCTCTACACGCTGAAGGTCATGAAGCTGGCTGCAGGCGAGAAGGCGACAGTCGATGTCGCCTACACAGCCGACATGGGCAAGCTGGATGGCAGTTCGGGCGGCGACACCTTCGGCATCGTCATCGGAGTGCTCGCTGCCATCGCGGTGGCAGCGCTTGTGGTCGTGGTCGTCATGCTGATGCGTCAGCGAGGTGGCACTACGGCACCCGACGAGCTCGACGAAGAGTGAGCCCCAGACGGTTGTCACCCATGAAGCGGTAGGTCTAGACTTTGCGTTGGCGAACTGGGAGATGGTTCGTCAGGTCGCGGTTCGATGTCTGGTGTCGAGCCGCCAGAGTACGAGCTCCGATGGGGCGGAAGGACAGGTAGGCATGGCTGAAGGCAACGTCAAATGGTTCAATCCGGACAAGGGCTACGGCTTCATCTCTCGTGAAGATGGCGAAGATCTGTTCGTCCACTTCAGCGAGATCCAGATGGACGGCTTCAAGACCCTCGATGAGGGCCAGGCTGTCACGTTCGACGTGACCGTGGGCAACAACGGCAAGGAGCAGGCCAGCAACGTCCGCAAGATGTAGCTCCAGCCTCAACACCACACACTGATGGAGCGGTCCCCGAACGGGGGCCGCTTCTCTCGTCTCGGACGACTTGTCGTCTGCCGCCGTGCGAGGTTAGACTCCGGGGTGTCGAAGGGGAGTAGCGATTCCGCGATCCGTTTGCGGAAGGTCACATCGACACACTGGGCCATCGCCCCGGTGTGACCAGGAGGACCCACTCGGTCCGCCCCACGCGAGACCTTCGGCGGATGTGCAAACAGACGGCGTGCACGATGCCGTCGACGTCCGCCGGGGTCGAACAGACGTCTCCCGGCGCTCACGGACCGGGAGCGGCACTGATGACCTACGTATTTCTGCTGGCGTTCGTCTTGATCTTCGTTGGCGAACTCGCCGACAAGTCCCAGATCCTCGCCCTGTCACTTGCCACCCGCTACAAGGCGTGGCAGGTGCTCGTTGGGATCTTCATCGCGACGCTTCTCATCCACATGGCCTCTGTGCTGGTGGGGCAGCTGGCCGGCGAACTGATTCCACCTGTGGCGATGGCGCTTGTCTCCGGCGTGTTGTTCGTGGGGTTCGGGGTCTGGACTCTGAGAGGCGACGAGATCGACGAGGGCGAAGGCGAGAAATGGCGCCGCTACGGGCCGATCGTCGCAACAGGTATCGCCTTCTTCTTGGCCGAGCTGGGTGACAAGACCCAGCTCATGACCATCGCGATCGCGGCCGATCCGGGTCACACGCTGATCGTCTACGCCGACAAGGTGGGGGTCACTCTTCCGAGCTGGTTGATCGCGGCAGGGGGTGGCGTCGAGTCCCTCTCGGCGTCTTGGCGATTCTGGATGGTGACGCTGGGTTCAACGCTGGGAATGGTGCTCGCGGACGCGATCGCGATCGTGGTGGGGCGCGCTTTGGGACGCACGCTGCCCGAACACATCTTGCGGCGTGTCTCGGGTGCTGCCTTCATCGCCTTTGGTGTCGTGACGGCGCTCGCCGGGGTCATGGCGAGCTGAGCGCGGTATGCTTGGTTCCATGGACAAGCGAAGTCACGAGACACCCATACCGCGCCGGGTCGCCCTGCACGCCTGCTGCGGACCGTGCCTGATCGAGCCGTTCGACGCGTATGACTCACCTGAGGTCGAGGTGACGGTGGTGTTCTGCAACTCGAACATCCAGCCGGCCGACGAGTACGAGCGGCGACGTGAGACGTTGCTCGACTATGCCACGCGGCAGGGGATCGACGTCGCCGAGCTGCCCTACGATCCGGCAAGCTGGCGTGAGGCCACTCGTGCGGTGCTCAGCACAGCCCAGCGCTGCGAAGCTTGCTATGCGTTGCGGTTGGATGAGGTCGCGAAGTGGG
>CAYXQU010000197.1:0-3937 GCA_964467305.1 uncultured Eubacteriales bacterium | reverse complement strand
CTCGCTCCGTGGGTACGTTGCCGGTCTACTTCGAGGCCGAGTGGGTGATGCGCGGCTTCCAGAGCGCGGCTGGCTGGCTGCCGTTCGCGGGTGCCGCGGTCGTTCTTGCAGCGGCCGTGCTCGCATCGCGCGGATCAGGCGTCTACGCGACCATGGCCGCCTCGTTGGTAGGCTTCGTGACCGCGTGGGCGTATCGCCCACTGCTGCAGACGCCGCTTCACACATGGCAGAACTGGATTCCCTCGGACGTCCAGCAGACATATGGCACCGAGTATGCTCTTTTCTCGGTAGAGACCATCACAAGCCCCGTGTCCATCGTGGCCGTGGTGCTCACGGCTCTTGCAGCAGCGTTGTTGCTGCTGTCGATCGTCCGGTTCGCTCCGGTGGAGGATGACTCATGAACCGCATCGCCCGTCTGCTGATCGCCCTGGTCGCCGTCATGGCGCTTGCCCTGCCCACGGGCTGTCAGCCCATGGTCGAGGTCAAGACCGGCGAGAGGGTCGTCTGTACCGAGGGGCACCTGATCAGTGAGGACATCACCACCATCGAGGTGCCTGCCAACGAGATCTCGAACTATAAGGTCGAGACGGTGGTGCGCACCTGCGAGCAGCATGCGGGGCTCGTCACGCTCTATGAAGATGCGCAGAAGGCGATCGCGGAAGGCGACCTGAAGGCCGCCAAGGAGAAGCTCACGAAGATCGTGGAGTCGGATCCCACGTTCCGCAAGGCCAAGGAGCAGCTCGACAAGGTGACCGCTGGCGAGAAGCCAGAGGTGGACAACGAGCAGCCCGCGCCTCCGGTGGCCAACGACGCACCTGCCACCAAACCGGGTGAGGGTGACGCCACCACGCCGGCGGGCTCCTTGCTCAAGTGGGCACCGGACACCGTGAGCGGGTTCAAATCCACCAAGCCCATCATCGAGCTGCTCAACATCTCACGTGAGTACGTCCCCGACAGCGGCTCGAACGTGGTTTCGTTCGTGATCGTCGCCGAGCAGGCCAAGACCTCCGCCGGCGCGAAGGCTGAACTCGAAGTCCAAGTGGAACAGCAGTATCCCGAGGACAACGACACGGTGACCATCAGAGGTCGCAAGGCCTATTTCGGCACCAACGGCAATCGCTTTGCCGCGATTGGTTTCACCGATGGTGCGGTGATGGTCGCGCTGGAGATGTCGGTCCAGCCGGGAGAGTCGCCCAAGACGCTCAAAGATGAGCTGGTCGCAGCGGCGAAGCAGCTGCCCTGAGCATGCGATCGTGCTGACACCCACGGCGCGTTCGACCTGCGCGTTCACGCCCGTGGGCACCCCGGTGGTCTCGTTGACACCCCTATGGCGCGTGCCTATCCTGAATGTGACAGATGTTTCAAGAGCACATGGCCGCGGGCGCGTATTCATCGATGAGCGCGCTCGCTGTTCGCTATCCGCGTTTCGCAGGTGCGTCGGGTTGCGATGGGATCGCGGACCGACCGAAGGAGAAGAGCGGCGAGTTTGACCGGCCGCATCAACAGACGACTCATCACGTGGCTCGTGGTCATCGCACTCATGGCCGCCGGGTTCGTGCTTGCGACGGCTCGATTCGGTCAGGCCACCGAGGAGCCCGTCATCGACACCGCTGCGCCCATCGAGCCCGGGCAGTGTGCCCCGTGCCACCTGCGCCTCGATGAAGTCAACGTCCCCGGACTGATCTTCGGACACGGTAACCACCTGCTGGTGAGTTGCGACGCGTGCCACTCCAGGATGCCCCACCGCAGTGGACTGACCGAGCGTGTTCCCATGGAGACGTGTTTCGCTTGTCACGGCATCCAGCACGGCGACCAAGGGGAACTTGCCACCAGCGAATGTCGCGACTGCCACACGGAGTCGTTCACGCTGCGTCCGCGCTCGCATGCCGAAGACTGGGCGCAGACCCCACACGTGCAGGCGGCCGAAGCCCAAGGTGTGAACACCTGCATGATGTGCCACGACGCTGCGACCGACTGCGACACGTGCCACGCCAGCGAGGCGCCCGACGTGCGCCCCATGCCTGAGACCTACCACACCGCCCTGATGCCCAGGCCCAAGGGTCCGTCGGTAAAGATCTTCCCGAAGGGGAAGGTCACTATGTCCCAATGTGCGCATTGCCACGACGATCTCGACGACATCACGCCGGGGCGCATCATCTTCGCCCACTCGGACCACCTGATGCGCAATTACACGTGTGAGTCGTGCCACCCCAAGTTCCCTCACGGCGGCGGCGGCACTGAAGTTCCGGACATGCTTTCGTGCTACCGGTGTCACGGTTTGCAGCACGCGTCGCTGGGCGAAGTCGCCACCGAGGACTGCGCGAAGTGTCACCCTCCGGAGTTCGATCTCAAGCCTGAGGACCACACGAAACAGTTCGTCTTGAAGACCCACCCCATCGAGGCGGAGAAGAACCTCGAGTACTGCGCCATGTGCCACAAGACCGATTTCTGCATCGACTGTCACAACGGTCGGGGCAAAGGGCCCAACGCGCCGAAGGACGCGGTGATCCCGCAGGCTCACTACGAGGCGAAGTGGCAGAAGGTACACGGTGAAGATTACCTTGAGGGTAAGGGTATGTGCGGGGTGTGCCACGATGGTCCATCGTGCCAGGAGTGCCACCAGACCGTGGTGCCCCACCCGCCGGAGTTCATCGCCGACCACCGCCCGGCCAAGGGCGTGACCAACGAGGACTGCAATATCTGCCACCAGGACCGCGGCGAGTGCCAAGACTGCCACCACGCCACCGTCCAGACCGCCGAGCTCACCCGGGAGAACTGCACGCCGTGCCACGATGAGATGAAGATCGAACCGGCAACGACGATCGGGCACAAAGGCTTCGCTGAGCACGCCGTTCACTTCGACGTCGCGGAATCCAAAGGAAAACCATACCGTTGTTACGAGTGTCACGTAGACTTTGGCACGAGTGAAGCTGCACGTGAGCTGGAAGTCACGCAAGGGCACGACTTGCGCCTTTGCTACGATTGCCACGGTGCGCTCGACCCGTTCAATCGCAAGATCGCACCGTTCAAAGGTAGGTCACTTTGTGTGCGGTGCCATACAGATGTAGGCGTCTAGGCTTCTAGCGGCCACCCGGCGAATCACCGGCCCATAGCCCTGACGCACTGGCGCCCCGGACGAATCGAGGTTGCAGCATAGATGACTGACGCGCCGAACGAAGCACAGAGGGGTAAGGAAGCACGGAAATCGGACACCTGGCTCAACGTCGCAGTCGCGGCGATGGTGGTCGCGTTGGTGGGTCTGGCAGGTTGGTTCGGGTACACGGTCTGGAGTGACTACCAAGCGGACCGTCTCACGCACGCACCCAACCGCGTGGTCGACGCCCTCATCGAGCAAGTCCGCAAGTCTCCCAACGACGTGGTACTGCGCGTTCGCCTGGGAGAGGCGCTGGGTGCAGCGCGCCGCTATCCAGAAGCCATCGAGCAGTTCAATGCCGCGCTCAAGATCGAGCCGGAGCATGTGGGTGCGCATCTCGACCTTGGCATGGTCGCATTGCTCAACCGCAACGAGGCCGAGGCCGAACGCTATCTGAAGCGTGTGATCGAACTGACCGATGCAGCGCAGTTCGTCGGCGTCGACGAACGCCGCGAGAAGGCGCTCTACAACCTTGGCCTTCTCAAGATCGAACAGAAGGAGTACGAGGACGCCGCCGGCTATCTGAAGGGCGCGCTGCGGATCCGCAAGGACGCCTCGGACACCTATCTTGCACTGGCCCAGGCCCTCGAGGGGATGGGGGAGATCGACGGCGCGATCGACAACATCAAGACTGCGCTGGCTTTCGATCCCAGCTACGCTGAGGCCCACTACAACCTGGGCATGCTCTATCGCGAGAAGGAAGACGACGTCAACGCCTCCTACCACTTCCGCCAGGCGGTCAATGGCGCGCCCCAGGCCGAGCTGCCCAGAGAGGCGCTCGAG
>CAYXQU010000196.1:0-3975 GCA_964467305.1 uncultured Eubacteriales bacterium | reverse complement strand
GCGGAAGGCTCTCGCTGAGCCTGAGGCGGGAGCGTATTTCAGCAGCCTGCTAGCGGGGCTTCCCGGTCCAGCGCAGCATCTTCGCGACCAGAATGCGATTCTTGAGATGCGCGTAGCTTCTCGGGTCGACCTCCCTGAGAATCTGGAGGTACTCCGTGTCCTCGCCGAGGGCACGGAAGTCGGCCAGTTTGGCTCTGAGGCCACGCTTCTTGGTGTTGTTGACCGTCAGCCTGTCTGAGCCTTCGGTGTGCACGATCAGAAGAGCGCGGCACAGACAGTAGCGGCGCGCCTTGCGTCCGATTTTCGTCCACAGCGCTTCCTCACCCCAAGGCAGGCGTTCGTCGAAGCGCAGATCACCGAGCAGGTCGGTGCGGGTGATCCCCCAATGGACACCTTTGAGCGCAGCCGCCGTGCTGGAATCCAGCCAGCCGTCTGTCTGAATCCCAGCGCCTGTGAGGGCGCCCGTGACGGAATCGATCGCGTTGCAGGTGATGGCGGTCGCGCCCGTCCTCTCGGCGACGGACATCATGACCGACAGCGCATCCGGCGCCATCTCATCGTCGGAGTCAATGGTCGTGAACCAGTCGCCCCGGATGTGGTTGAGCCCGGTGTTCTTGGCAGCGGTCACGCCCTTGTTCATGTCGTGGCGCACGAGCCTGATCCGGAGGTCAGTGTAGTGCTCCACGAGAGCCGACGAGCCATCTTCGGAGCCATCGTCCACAACGATCAACTCCCAATCAGCGAGGTCCTGCGCGAGCACGCTGTCGATGGTCCTGCCCAATGTGTGCTCGCGATTGTAGGTCGCGATGATAATGGTGACCATGACCGCCCTCCCGCGTGACTGACGCATGCTAGCATCGGAATGTGCCTCGTGCCACGGTTGCCGGTTGAAACGGGGCGAGCATCTGGGCGTGAGCGGTCCGTTACCCGAAGGAAGACGAAGGATGATGCGGCCAGCGATACAGTCGACTGGGGTTCCGGCGCAGGAGGGCAACGACGATCGCTCGCTTCAGGTCGTCATTCTCGGCGACTGGCTGCCTTTTCCGCACGGTATGGCCACCACCGGACGGGCACTGCTCATGGCGCGGGCTTTGTCCGAGGCCGGAGCACGCGTTCGTGTGCTGTGCTTGCAGGCCGCCGACCATCCTTCGCACATCAAGAACACCACCGTGCGCGGCGAGTACGCGGGGATACCCTTTGAGTACGCGTGCGGTACGACAGTGCGTCACGACTCGTTCATGGTCCGACGTCTCATCGCGGCCTGGGGCTGGCTGCGCGGGGCGCTGAGACTCGTTCAGTTACGCCGTGAGCGCCGTCTGCACGTGGTCTTGCTGTGGTTCTGGACACCGCGGCCGGCCGCCCATCTCCTCGGCTTCACGATGCTGCTGCGTCTCCTTCACGTCCCGGTGGTGCGCGAGGTCAACGAGGCCCCTTGGTCGCAGAAGGTCGACGCCAGCGCTCTGGAACGCCTGTGGTCACCGTTGGCCGGGATGGGTGGCGCCGTGACGATTTCGGCCGAGCTGCATCGGTGGGCCGCCCGCGAGGCCGGAGTACGCTGCCACTTCCGCATCGTAGATGTGCCCATTCTGGTCGATGTCAACGAGCAGGAGCCGCGCGAGTACCCCGCCGGAGAACCCGTGGTCGTCTTCGCCGGATCGCCCGTCTACAGGGCGACCATACGGTTCGTCTTCACCGCGATGGAGGAGGTCTGGCGCACCAACCCCGAGTGTCGCCTCGCCGTTACCGGCGCGGCCCCCGGCGACCCGGTCGCCAACTGGCTCTGGGCAGAGGTACAGGAGGCCGAGTTTGGCGATCGAATAGACCTCGTCGGGTATCTCAGCAAGCCCGAACTCCTGAATCTCTATGCGCGAGCGCATGCCCTCCTCATACCGCTCTTCGATGATCAGCAGTCGAGGGCGCGGTTCCCGACCAAGATCGGCGAGTATCTGGCCGCTGCGCGACCAGTGGTCACCAACTCTGTCGGAGAGGTACCGAGCTACTTCACGGACGGGGTCGACGCCATCGTGTGTCCGGCCGACGACTCCGTCGCCTTCGGACGGGCGATCGCCGATCTGCTCTCCGATCCTGCTCGCGCGGCACTCATCGGCCGCCGTGGGCGGCGCGTCGCCGAGACCCGGTTCCACTACGCGCTCTACGGCGAGACCTTGGCTCGAGCGTTTGCCGACATCGCCGGGACCGAGGTGTCACGGTGACCTACCCTCTGCCCGCATATGCGGCACTACGAGCGTCCTGCATCACTCGGTGGACGACGCGGTGGACCGCACGAGTACGCCCCGAATGGGTGCCAGAGTCCCATTGCCGACGACGGGTGAGATCCCGTTCATGGCCAGTCTGGATACTGCGACGGCGAAACAGTATTGACCGGCGTGGCCGTGGACCATCGACTGCCGGGTCGGCCCGCCGTGCGTGGTCGCTGGGGTCCAAGGCAGCGAAAGGCGACGAGCCCCACATCGTGGGGCTCGTCGTGGTGCCCGGCCTAGATCCTGCTTCTGAGTTTCAGCGGATCGCGGTGGGCAGGGTATTGCCGTTGGCGACGAAGTTCGACACCTCGGGGAAGTACCCCAGCGCAGTCGAGGGGATATGCGTCCCCCCGTACTTGATGTAGCCGGTGATGGTCGAACCACTCATGTCGACGTTGGTGCAGGTTGAGAAGTAGGGATAGGGCGTTCCTGTTCCCGGTGCTGCACTTCCGCAGGCCAGAGACGAGTTCGGACCCGTGTTGATGGTGCAGTCCGCGATACGTGCCCCGTTGATGCGGGACCACGCGAAGACAGTGGCCTGGTGATTGCCCATGTACGTCTGATAGCGATGCGTGTTGTCGATGTCGCATCTGGTGAAGAGGATGTTGCAGGTACTTCCATTACCGTTGAAGTTGAAGAGTTCGTATGTCCAGCCCCAGAAGTCGCAGTCACGGACCTCGATGTACTTGCCCTGGTTGCTCTCGATGGCCCCCGAGTATTGTGGGTATTGTCTGTTGGTCGCTCCCTTGAATGTGCAGTCGGCGATCAGGCACATGAGGTCGCCTCCGTTGACACTGAGACACTCCCCATCGACTGGCTCGAAGGTGCAGCCCTTGAAGGCCATACGAAGTGCGGAGCCGTTGCTCCCCTGTTGCTGCTCGTAGCCCATGCGGCTGAAGGCGCTGGCACCGCCATTAGGAGTGCCGAAAAGGCAGCCGGCGAAGGTGATGTCGTTGACGCTGTCCTGATGGTCGGATCGCCAGCCGGTCGTGACCTTGACGCCATTGACGCCTCGGTCGTTACCGCTGCCGGCGCCGGTGTTGTTGCTGAAGGTGCAGTTGAGGAAGGTCATGCGCTCATGAGTTCTCTCGCCGTTACCGAGCGAGACGACGCCCCAGTTCTCCCCGTTCAGGGTGCCGCTCGTAGCGGTGAAGGTGACGCCGTCGAAAAGTACGTTTGCTGCGTTGTCGACGGGCCAGTTGCCCAAGATGGTGGAACTCGTGTAGGTCGCTGTGGCGGGATTCCATGTCGTATTGTTGGGGATTCCCCACTCCGAGCCGGTCTGGGCGATGACAGAGTACGCTAGGGCGGTGCTGGTGCCGGTCGTGATGGTCGTCACCGGGTCGACGTAGAAGTTGACCGAGTTGCTCATCGTGCCGCCGACGGTGACGTAGGCGGGGTGATAGGTGTCCGGGTAACCGGCCTTGCCCGGGCTCATCGCCGGGACAGTGCAGGTGATCGAGGTGTTGCTCCACGACGAGATCGCGGCCGTCTTCGATACAGGTGCAAAGCCCAGTTCGTTCGCGCGCTCACCGAAGGTCACCGTGCTGGTTCCTTGAGTGGAACCGAACCCCGTCCCTGTGATAGTGACGGATGCGCCGATCGCTGCATGCGACGCAGAGAGTGAGTTGATGCTGAGTGCGGTCGGCGTCTGAGACGGCGTGGGGGTGGGAGTTGCAGTCGGTGTCGGAGTAGGCGTCGGAGTGGGCGTCTG
>CAYXQU010000195.1:0-3975 GCA_964467305.1 uncultured Eubacteriales bacterium | reverse complement strand
AGCACTTCCTTGACGCGGAAGGGGTCAGAGGTTCAAATCCTCTAGCGCCCACCATTCGACACGAAACGCCCCTTCGGGGTCTTCACGGAGACACTCGAAGGGGCGTTGTCTGTTCTTGCGGCGGTCCTATCGGGGACAGCGGGTCAGCCTCAGAGTCCGAGTCGGCCCTTCACAAGCCCCATCCAGTCCGGCCCGGAGTCGAGCTCCTCCACCGAGAAGCATGCATCCGGGTGCCGGTGCCCGTAGCCCTCGTCATGCGCGTCGCCGGCGAGCCACACGGCGATCCAGCTCCCGTTCCCCATCCGATGCGTTGAAACGGGCAGCGCCGCTTCGATTCGGCGTGCCCACTCGTCTGCCAAGTGTGTGACCATTTCTGCGAGTTTCCCTTTGTCCGGAGGGGCCTGATGTTCGCGCGGGCTTGGCCGACGCATACTCTTCTGTCGGTATTACCGGGGCTCGAATAGATTCTGGTTTGACTCACATTTCTGTGGATGGACGCCCCGAAGGCGAGCCTCGCGAGTACCGCAGGGGAACAATCGAACCAAGAGCGGCCCCACGAGGCATGACCTGAGAGGGTGGACTATGACCACACAGATTCCTGCGATCCGTGCAGATGATCTCCGCGACGGCGAGATGCGAAGAGTCGATGCGTCCGGGCACGAGTTCCTGGTGGCAAGGGTAGGGGACTCCTTCTTCGCATCCGACAACAAGTGCCCTCATCTGGGAGGGCGTTTGTCGAAAGGTATGCTTGAAGGCACGGTGATCGAGTGCCACTTGCACCACTCGAGATTCGACCTGGCCACCGGCGAAGTGATCCAGTGGACTGACTTCTCGGGAGCCGTTCGTTCGGTCGCCGAGGCTGTGCGACACCCCCGGTCGCTCAAGGTCTATCCCACTCGTGTGGAAGACGGCATGGTCTGGGTTGGGTACGAATCGTCACAGGAGTGACCGATACCTTGGGAGGTTCCGTGATGTTGCGCAAGTTCTTGTATCTGATGTTTGCGCTGATGGTGGCGATCGCTGTCGCCGGGTGCGCTGCCGAGCAACCCGCCACCGAGCCTGCTGAGACGCCGACGACAGAGGCACCGGCTGCCGAGGCGCCCGCGGAGGAGAGCCCCGCGGCCGGGATGCCGGGCGAGCAGTTGGTGCAGACCAAGTGCACTATGTGCCATGACCTGAGTCGCGTGGAGTCAGCGGTCTACGATCGCGATGGTTGGGAAGGCACGATCGAACGTATGCAACAGCAGGGTCTCGTCGTGACCAACGACGAACGCGACGCGATCATCGAGTACCTCACAGCGAGGGACGCCGCTCGCTGATTTCTCGTTGACTATCGACGCGAAGGGCCCGGTAGCGCAACAATACGCTGCCGGGCCCTTCTGCGGTCCTGGCCCGATCATGTCGATAGCCCAAGGAGTTCGGATGGAACTGGCCACGCTGTTCACCGTGGAGAACCTGATCGCGCTGGTGACCCTCGCGCTGCTCGAGATAGTGCTGGGCATCGACAACCTGGTGTTCATCGCGATCCTCACCGGGCGTCTGCCCGAGCACCAGCAGCAGCTGGGACGTCGGATCGGGCTGTTTGCCGCCCTGGGCACTCGGATCCTGTTGCTCTTCTCGCTCACCTGGATCGCGCGACTCACCACGCCGTTGTTCGAGATCGGATTCATCCGAGTGCACGGCGAGCCACTGCCAGTCACCGGGCGCAGCCTGATCCTCATGGCAGGTGGCCTCTTTCTGATCTACAAGGCCGTCACCGAGATCTACCACAAAGTCGAGCTGCACGACGAAGAGGTGCACACCAGGGGCGTCAAGGCGTCTTTCGGCGCGGTGATCGTCAACATCGCGATCATGGACATCATCTTCTCGCTCGACTCGGTCATCACCGCGGTGGGCATGGCCAAGGAGATCACCGTCATGGTGGCTGCCGTGGTCCTCGCGATGGGAGTCATGATCATCTTCGCGGACTCCGTCGCCGAGTTCATCAGCCGCTACGCGTCGCTCAAGATCCTCGCGTTGTCGTTCCTTCTGATGATCGGGACACTGCTCACCGCCGAGGCTTTGGAGTTCGAGATCCCCAAGGGCTTCGTGTACTTTGCGATGTTCTTCTCGCTGGCCGTGGAGTTCATCCAGATCCGCTACGAGGCCAACGTTCGGCGCAAGCAGGCGGCCCAGGCCGGCTAGCCCTCTGAGACGAAGGGCGAATCCGCGGGCACGAGCAACGTGGCCTGCCGGTGGAGCGAGCGCGCCGAGAAAGGCGTGAGCGCATCGAGTGCCTCGCCGTCGTATTGCAGCCGCAGCGCGGGTCGGGCCGACACCGTGATCGAGGCAGCCCGGTGGATCTCGATCCCGGGCGTTCGGTCGGGGTAGTCGCCCATCCGGTCGAGCATAGCGGCGAAGACGACCGGCAGAAGTCCTGCCGCGTTTCGCGTACGTACCACCGCGACATCGAGTAGCCCGTCCCGTGGATCCCAGTCATGCGTCACGGCAAGATCGAACTGGATCCGGCCAAAGTTGACCAACAGCACCGCGATGCCCTCGGTGCTCACTTCTCGGCCATCGAGCACCAGATCGAAGCTTGAGACGGTGGGCGTGATGTTGCCGACCGCCGCGAGCAGGTAGGCCGCGGGTCCGAACACCGACTTCAGCGGCTGCGCGGCCTCCATGATCGTGGCGTCGTAGCCGGCTCCCGCCATCACCATGAATCCCGATGTGGTGGCGTCGTCGACCCCCTGTGTGAGTTCCCCGATGTCGAAGGAGACCGGGACTCCCTCGGCGGTGATGCGTGCGAGCCTGATCGCGTCGAGCGGAAGGCCCAGGTTGAGTGCGAGCAGGTTGGCTGTTCCGGCAGGGTAGACCAGAACGGGGACGCCGGTGCCTCGGGTCGCGTGACAGACCGCCGAGACGGTACCGTCGCCACCGGCGGCGACCACGACATCGAAGCTGCGGGCGTCGTGCAGCAGCGGTTCGACGCGCGATCCCATGGACGCGAAGCGAAGTGTCACCTCGACGCCCTCTGCGCCCAGGGCCCGGGCATAGTCGTAGATGCCCGCGTCGCCGCCGCCGGCGTGCAAGTTCACGACCACCAGTACCCGCATGCATCCTCCAAGCGCTCTCGCAGCAACGCCGCAGGTAGTCTACCCTGTACAGTAGGGGTGCACCCAGACAAGCTGGGTACACGGGGTGAACCGAGAGGTGCCTTGGATTGTACGTTTCCGATGATGCGAGCCTCAGACGACTGGTCGATCAGATCAGTGGCTCTCCGATCGTCGCGGTCGACACCGAGTTCATGCGTGAGAAGACCTACTTCGCACGGTTGTGCCTGATTCAGCTCGCGACCGATGACGTCGCGGCGATCGTCGACCCTATCGCGATCCGCGACATCACTCCGCTGTGCGCGGTCTTCTCGGATCCGGGTGTGGTCAAGGTTCTTCACGCCGGTGGTCAGGACCTGGAGATCTTCTACCGCGTGTGCGGACACTCACTCTCGCCCATCTTCGACACACAGATCGCCGCCACGCTCGCGGGGTTCCCGCAGCAGGTGGGGTACGGAGCACTGGTTCACGAGCTCTTGGGAGTGAAGCTCGACAAGGGGGACTCGTACACCGACTGGGGTCGGCGACCCCTGACCGACAACCAGATCGAGTACGCCTTGAACGATGTCATCTATCTGCCGGAGGTCTACCGCAGACTCAGCGAGCAGCTGGAAGGCGGCGGCCGTACCCAGTGGCTTGCCGCCGACTTCAAGCGCCTCGAGGATCCGGCCACCTACGAGATCGAGCCTCGTGACCAATGGAAGCGCGTCAAGCGGATCTCCTCGCTGAACCGCAGGCAGCTGGCGGTCGCGCGCGAGGTCGCGGCGTGGCGCGAGATCGAAGCGATGCGGCGCGATGCGCCCAAGCGCTGGGTTCTGGGCGATGAGAGCATCGTCGAGATCGCCCGGCGTATGCCGACGAGCGCAACAGAGCTCAGCGA
>CAYXQU010000194.1:0-3983 GCA_964467305.1 uncultured Eubacteriales bacterium | reverse complement strand
GGTAGCGCGATCGATCGTCGATCGCCAACGCATTCTTGTGTTCGGAGACTTCGACCTCGACGGCGTCAGCGCCGCGGCCGTCGCAGCGCGAGGCCTCAGAGCCATGGGCGGGCAGGTCGACGCCATCGTTCCCCATCGGTTCACCGAAGGCTATGGGCTGTCCGATGCTGCGCTCAAGCGCATCATGCTGCATGCGCCAGATCTCGTCGTAACCGTGGACTGTGGAGTATCCGCGCGTGCCGAAGTCGACGCGCTTGTCGGTGCGGGTATCAGCGTGGTGGTCACCGATCACCACGAGCCCGGCGATGGCGTCCCGCGTGGTGTACCGGTCGCGAACCCCAAACTCGAGGCGCAGGGAGTGGGACGCGACCTCGCAGGAGCGGGGGTCGCACTGAAGCTGATCCAAGCGGTCGGGGTGATCCTGGAGCGCACGGAGGTGTGGGAGGATCTCACCGATCTCGCCATGCTCGGCACCGTCGCAGACATCGTGCCGTTGTCCGAAGAGAACCGTGCGCTGGTGGCTCATGGCGTGAATCGCGTCCGAGAGCATCCTCGGCCGGCCCTCAAGGCGCTGTGTGCGGTGTCGGGCATCGATCCCGAGCAGTTCGACAGCGAGTCGGTCTCCTATGCGCTCGCACCGCGCCTCAACGCGGCGGGTCGGTTGGCGGACCCTCAGGTGTCTTTGGATCTACTCTTGGCAGATGAAGAACCCCAAGCACTCGTCCATGCGCAGGCGCTGGATGAGTTGAACCGTATGCGGCAAGAGATCGAGTCCGTTCTCGCGGCTGAAGCCACCGACGTCGCCACTCGGACCTACAAAGGCGAGCGCGCGCTCGTGCTGGCGGGCGAGGGCTGGCACGAAGGGGTCAAGGGCATCGTCGCTTCTCGGCTTGCGAAACGCTTCGGCGTGCCGACATTCCTGTTCTCGCTGGAGGGCGGCATCGCACGCGGTTCGGCCCGCTCGGTGGGTACGGTCGATCTGTTCTCTGCCGTGAGCGGGTGCGCGGCGGTGCTCGATCGCTTCGGAGGCCACGAAGCTGCAGTTGGACTGACCCTCGACGCGAGCAGGCTCGACGAGTTCACCAGCCTGCTTCTTGCCAGGCTTGATGTGCTGCCCGCCGAGATGTTCGTCACGGCACTTCGGGTGGATACCGGCGTGCAGCTTAGCGACGTGAGTGTCGAGCTGGGGGCGGAGCTGGCGCAGCTCGGTCCGTTCGGCCAGGGGAATCCAAGGCCCATGCTCATGGTGCCCTCGGTGTTCATGAACGATCGCAGTCGGGTGGGTCGTGACGCCGGTCATCTGAGGTTCACTGCGTTCGACGGCACCGCATCGGTTCCCGCGATAGCCTTCAGATGCCGGGACATCGAGGCCATGGCGGCTAAGGACACCCATGTCGACATCGCGTTCGAACTGTCGGTCGACGAGTGGAGAGGGCGCAAACGTGCCCAGATGCTCGTTCGTGACCTCAGGGACGCCACGGCGCGATCAGAGGGCCCCGTCGCCGATCTCGTCGATGAGTTGTTCGAGCATGCCGACGAGAGCCTGGCTCGGGAAGACTACGCCGGCATCGGTGATGCCGAGTCGTTCCACACCAAGCTCAGCGGTGTGACCTTCGATGACCGGCAGGAGACGATCGCTCAGCTGTCGCCGGGCGATCCGTTGAGGCTCGTGCGAGAACTTGACAACCCGCATGACTCGAACGCGTGCGCCGTTCACGACGCCCGTGGCAGGATGCTCGGCTTCCTGAACCGCCGGCTTGCTTCGGTCATAGGCCCGCTGCTCGATCAAGGTGCCCCATACGACATCGAGGTCGCCGACCTCACTGGTGGCGAGGAGGGACGTTCGCGCGGTGTCAACGTGCGCGTGTCTCGAAGAGATGTCGCGCAGGAGGCGGTCGAGCTGGCGCAGCGCCGAGAAGACCGACGCGAACACCTGCGTGCGCTGGCTGACGATGCGCTCGAACGTGAGTTGACCGACTGCTTCATTGGTGGCGGCACGCTGCACGCCGCACAGGCACAGGCACTGGAGTCGCTCGCGCAGGGTCGCAATACGCTGGTCGTCATGGCGACCGGACGAGGCAAGTCGCTCATTTTCCACATGCATGCCGCCAGAGAGGCGCTCAAGCGCGGTTCGGCAAGTGTGTTCGTGTACCCGCTCAGAGCCCTTGTAGCCGATCAGTCGTTCCACCTGTCAGAGACTTTCGCCGAGGTCGGGCTCAGCGTGCGGACCGTCACCGGCGAGACATCGGCCGGTGAGCGCGACGATGCGTTCGAGGAGCTTGGTTCCGGACGACTCGACGTCGTGCTCACCACGCCTGAATTCTTCTACTTCCATCGGGATCGTTTCGCACGCGCGGCGCGAGTCCGCTTCATCGTGGTCGATGAGGCTCACCACGTCGGTCTGTCGCGCGCGGGGCATCGACCCGCGTACGCACAGCTTGGCGAGTGTGTCACCGCGCTGGGTGGCCCCACCACGCTTGCGGTGACAGCCACTGCTTCCGACACCGTCGCGCGCAGTATTCGCGAGCGGTTGTCGATCGATAACGTGGTCCTCGATCCCACGGTGCGCTCGAACCTCGAGGTCGTCGACGCGCGCGAGAGCAAGGACAAAGACGCGCTCATCGCCAGAATCGTCGAGTCCGGTGGCAAGGTCGTGATCTACGTGAATTCGCGCGACGCCTCGGTACGCATCGCACGAAGCCTGCGGAAACGCTCGGCGGACATCGCGTGGAAGACCGCCTTCTACAACGGCGGGCTCAGTCGTTCGGTAAGGCACGCCGTGGAGCGCGCATTTCGCAGCGGTGACATCCGTGTCGTCGTGGCCACCAGTGCGTTCGGAGAAGGAGTGAACATACCCGACATCCGAGACGTGGTTCTCTACCATCTGCCCTTCAACGACGTCGAGTTCAACCAGATGTCGGGCCGTGCGGGGCGTGACGGGGCACCGGCCCGAATCCACCTGCTCTTCGGTGACAAAGACGCGAGGATCAATGAGCGGATACTGGGATCGCAGGCACCCTCCCGCGACGATCTAGCCGGGCTGTACCGGGCTTTGCGCGAGCTTGCCCAGCGCCACGGCGACGGCTTCGAGATCACGAACGCCGAACTGGCGAGCGGCGCACAGAAGATGGGCGCGTCGATCGACGAGCGGGGTGTGTCAAGCGCACTGGGAATCATGCGCGAGCTTGGGCTGGTCACCGGGGAAGGGTACGGCGCCCTGCGTCGGCTCACGGTGGTTCCACAGGATGGCAAGGTCGAGCTGAGCTCGAGTCTCAGGTATGCTGAAGCACAGCAAGAACTCGACGAGTTCTCTGACTTCCGAACGTGGGTCCTGACCAGCACCGCTGAGGAGCTGCTTGCGCGCTTCAATCGCCCGATACTGCCCCAGAACACCTAGGGCGGCAATACTCGGTATCATCATCGCGGCGCTGGGTGCGGCTGTGGTGCTGTGCGCATCCCTGTTGGTTCCCGGTGAAGCCATCGCGGCCGGCCCTGACGCGGTTCTCACGCCCGTCGGGTACGACGCCAACACGGTGCCCCGCGGCGACGACACCAGCAACCTCGTGGTCAACCTGCCGTTCACCATGAACTGGTTCGGCACCACCTACGACCAGATCTACATCAACATGAACGGCAACTGCACGTTCGGCAGCGCCTTTTCCGGCTACAACCCCGGTACTTCGACTCTCTCGGGCACCAACCGCAACATCATGGCCCCGCTCTGGGCGGATGTGGACACGCGCAACACCTCCACAGCTCAGGTCACCTACAGCTCCACGAGCCCTGGCGCGATTCCGCAAGTGGATGGGCGCAACGCGTTCTTCGTGAACTGGATCGGCGTGTCTCGGTACAACAACCAAAGCACGCCGACGAACTCGTTTCAGCTCGTCATCGTCGACCGCTCGGACACCGGAGCCGGCAACTTCGACTTCATGTTCAACTACGATGAGGTCGCATGGGATATCGCCACCTCGGCTTCGACG
>CAYXQU010000193.1:1983-3986 GCA_964467305.1 uncultured Eubacteriales bacterium | reverse complement strand
GAATCCGTCGACGTCCTTCTCGGCGCTGATGGCCTCGATCACCGCGTCCTCATCCAGATGTGCGGGCAACGGGAACTGCACGAGGATGCCGTGGATGTCGTCTCGGCGGTTGAGCGCTTCGACCACTGACATGAGCGCCTCTTGCGTGGTGTCAGCGGGAAGGTCGACCTTCTCCGAGAAGATCCCGGTCTCCGCGCACGCCTTGACCTTGTTGCGTACGTAGACTTGCGAAGCGGGGTCCTCGCCAACGATGACGACCGCGAGCCCGGGGAAGACCCCCTGGCTCTTCAGCTCGCTGACACGCGCTGCGATAGCGGTGCGCCGAGCCGCCGAAATGGCCTTGCCGTCGATGATGGTCGCTGTCACGAATGCCTCCCTACAGGCGTGGGTGATCAGGCGGTCACATGCTCCAGTTCCGGTATCGATGACGCGAGCAGTCCCTTGACGGCAGCGAGTGCCGCAGAGTCCGCGGGGAGGTCGAAAACGCCGGTGCCTGCCAGATCGATATGGCCGATGGCTTCATCGGTGGGCACCGTGCCCAGCAACTCGACGCCGGTCTCGGCGACCGCCGCGACCAAGGCGGGGTCGAGTGGACCGCTCACGCGGTTGATGAGCAGGTAGCGCGCACCCACCGCGATCTTGAGTTCGTCGGCAAGCGCCGAGAGGGTCGCCGCGGTCCGGATGCCGCGCACCGCGGGATCGGCGACCATGAGCAGGAGGTCGACATCGCGCGTCGTGCGCCGAGACAGGTGCTCGAGACCGGCCTCGTTGTCCATGACCACGAACCGGTAGGCGCGCGACAGGTCGTCGACGCACCCACGCACGAGGTTGTTGGCGTAGCAGTAGCACCCGGCACCCTCGGGGCGGCCCATCGACAGCAGGTCGAAGTGGGCGTGCTCGACCACGTAGCGCTGGATGTGGTACTCGAGCCACGCGTCCTTGCTCATGCCGTTCGGGTTGGAGTCCGCGTTGGCGAGCATCTCCTCGGTGATCTCGCCCACCGAGCGCTCGACTTCGACGCCCAGTCCTTCGTGGAGGCAGGCGTTGGGGTCGGCGTCGACCGCGAGAACGGAGGGTACGCCCATCTCGGAGAGCGCGCGCACGATCAGCGACGCCACCGTGGTCTTGCCCGTCCCGCCCTTGCCCGCCAGCGCGATCGTGTAGGCCATGTCTGCGCACCTCCACGACGCGTGCCCGAGCGGCGCGCAGCCGTTCGGTCTCGGGGTACTGGGCGAGGTTCGTGTGCGGGAAGAACAGGGCGGACACGTAGTTGTCCATGAACCCGGCGTTCACCGAGAGCTCCAGGTACGTCATCATCTCGGCGGTCCGCCTGACGGTGAGCAGCACCTCGCGAGAGGTGGAGGCCAGCGCCGTTCCCAGCAAAGACCCGTTGCCCAGGAAGACGAAGCGCTCGGCCGGAAGCTCGGGCACCATGCCAAGCGCGATGATGCGCTCCAGGTCGAGGTAGCGGCCAAACCCGCCGGCGATGACGACCTCCTCGATGTCTTCGAGGTCGATGTCGAGGCTCTCGGCGAGAACGGTGATTCCCGCGTGGATGGCGGCCTTCGCTCGCATGAGGTTGTCGATGTCGGCTTCGGTCAGCACGATGTCGTGGCCGGTCGCGGACTCGGCCGCTGGGACCAGCACGTACTCATGACCGCTGTCGCCTTCGCGGATGTGGTCGGATTCGGTAGGGACGAACCGGCCCATCCGGTCGACGGCGCCACACAAGAACAGCTCTGACACGCAGTCGATCAGACCGCTGCCGCAGATCCCCTTCGGCTTGGCTGCTCCGATCGTGAGGAAGCTTGGTTCGAGCGTCTCGGCATCGATGCGCACCTGCTCTATGGCACCGGTGGCGGCGCGCATGCCATGCCGTATGCCGCGGCCCTCGAACGCGGGGCCTGCCGAGCACGACGCGCTCACCAGCCACTCGCTGTTGCCCAACGCGAGCTCGCCGTTGGTGCCGATGTCGATGAAGAGCGTCAGTTTGTCGCTCCACG
>CAYXQU010000193.1:310-1973 GCA_964467305.1 uncultured Eubacteriales bacterium | reverse complement strand
CTCCACGGCATGCCCGCGGCGACGACTCCCGAGACGATATCGCCGCCGAGCCAGCTCGCCGGACACGGCACCGCGTAGAGCCGAGTGGTGCGCCCTCCGGGCAAGCCGAGTTCCGACGCGCGCATCCATGGGAACGACGCGGTCACCGGGACGTATGGCGAGGCACGGATGTGTTCCGGCGTGATGCCCAGGAACAGGTGGGTCATGACGGTGTTGCCTGCGCAGTAGTAGCAGACGACGTCCTCGGCAGAGCCGCCGTGGGACTGAAGCGCTCTGAGCACCAATTCGCTGACCGTGCCCACAACCAACCGGGCGAGCTCCTTGAGTCCTTCGGGCTTGGTGCTTGCGATGATGCGGCTGATGACGTCGTCGCCCATGCGGGTCTGTGCGTTGTAGTCTGCTTCGCGTGCCAGTTCGGCGCCCGTGTTGACATCGATGAGCGCCACCTCGACGGTGGTGGTCCCGATGTCCACCGCGACCGCGTACTGCCGATCGGTGGTGTCGCCGGCCTGGAAGCCCGAGACGCTTGGCATGGTGTCGCATGGCTCGGTCGCGATCGCGGTGACCACCCAGTCGCCCTCACGTGCGACGCGTGGCAGCTCGCGAAGCGCGGGCAGCGAGATCGTCGCGTCCCGGATGCCATGGTTGCGCTTGAGCGCGAGCCTCACGCGGGCGGCGTCGCTCGAAGCGTCGGTGGCATCCGGTGCCTTCATGCGCACGAGTCGCTTCGCGACCGGCGGGAGCGTGGCGTGGCGCGGCAGCCGCTCCAGACGCTCGCGCTTGGAGAGCACGGGGTTGACCGCACGGCTGGTGGCCGAAGGGATGGGGGCGTGTCCCGGGCGAGAACCGTCGGGGATCGTGACGGTCACATCGCCCAGGACCGTGGTCTTGCAGCCCACCACGTACCCCTGATCGATCTGATCTTGGCTCAGCTTGGCCGAGACGTGCCGGGCCACCTCGCCGTCCTCGACGACCATGAGGCACTTACCGCAGGTGCCTTCGCCTCCGCATGATGCGTGAACGACGATATCTGCGAGAAGGGCTGCGCGCAGGAGGTTCTCGCCGTCGACAACGTCGACGGTTCGATCGTCCGGCATGAAGGTGACCTTTGGCACCTATCCACAGCCCTTCTCGGTCGCATTCTTAGAACAGACCTACGACGTTTCCGTGTGAATCGATATCTATCGAGTCTCCGGCGGGGGTCTTAGGCAGTCCGGGCATGGTTCGCATGTCGCCACAGAGCGGGTACAGGAAGCCGGCGCCCACGCTGGCGCGGATGTCTCTGATGGGGAGCCGCCACCCGGTTGGCCGGCCCTTGAGGGTGGGATCGTGTGACAGCGACAGGTGGGTCTTGGCCATGCAGATGGGCAGGTCCGAGTAGCCTGCCTTGGTGTACTGCGCGATCTTGGCCTCTGCGGCCGGGAGATAGTCGACACCGTCCGCTCCGTAGATCTGGGTGGCGATCGTCTCGATCTTCTCCTTGATGCTCGCGTCATCCGGGTAGAGGAACTTGAACTCCTTGGGCAGCTCGCATGCGTCGACCACCGCTTGAGCCAGTTCGGCTCCGCCAGCGCCACCTTCAGCATGTACGCGGTGGACCACCGAGAAGTCCGCACCGGCGGCCTTGGCGGCCTCCAGGATGTAGTCGTGCTCGGCTTGCGTG
>CAYXQU010000193.1:0-300 GCA_964467305.1 uncultured Eubacteriales bacterium | reverse complement strand
TGTCGGTGGGGAAGCTGTTGACCACGGCGACCACCGGGATGCCGAACTTCTTCATGTTCTCGATGTGGGCCACGAGGTTCACGATCCCGGCAGCAAGGCTGTCGAGGTCCTCGGTCTTGAGGCGCTCGTCGAGCGGTTTTCCTGGCGTGACCTCGAACTCGCCAGAGTGCGACTTGAGCGCGCGCACCGTCGCGACCACCACGGCGCAGTCGGGCCGGAGTCCGGATGCGCGGCACTTGATGTTGAGGAACTTCTCGGCGCCCATATCGGCTCCGAAGCCTGACTCGGTGCCCACGTAGC
>CAYXQU010000192.1:0-4010 GCA_964467305.1 uncultured Eubacteriales bacterium | reverse complement strand
GCCTCGCGCAGCAGACGCACTGGCATCCAGCCGAAGACGAACTGCTTGAAGACGCCGCCTTGGCCCCTTTGGCCCATGATCACGCCGGTGGCCTCGATCTCACGCAGGTACTCAAGCGCCACCTGCGCGGGATCGCCCGAACGGAACTCGGTGAACGCGTTCACGCCACGGCCGCGTGCGATCTCTGCGAGATGATCGAGCTTGGCCTGGGCCTCTGCGCGGTTGCCCACCTCGTCGACGTTGAGGATGTGCAGCTCGCCGATGGCATCGGTGGGCCGGTGGAACGCCGAGTCGAAGGCGCGGGTCGCCGCGTCCGAGAAGTCCGTCGCGATGACGAGCCGTTTCCCGAACCCGCGCGACAGATCCGCGGGATCCTCTGAGGCTTCGAGCAGGTCGTAGCGCACCGCCATGGTCCGGATCTTGCCCGAGCTGAAGAGGTCCTCTGAGATCGAGCCACTGAACAGGTAGTGGGCCATCGACTTGCCCTCGGTACCCAGGCACAAGACGTCCACGTCGGCCTGTTGCGCCAGCGCGAGTATGGCCTCGGCAGGGTGCCCGGTGACCACACGCAGCTCGAAGTCCATCTCGCAGTTGTCGCGCAGAGGCGCGGCGAGAGCTGCCAGACGCTCGCGGGCGCGGTCCACTTCGGCAGCGATCACCGGCGCTTCCACGCCGGTCTCCTCCACCGCCGTGGCTACGATCAGCTGCTCGACCGACTGCACGTGCAGCCCGCACACGTATTCGAGCAACTTCTGGTCTCGGGGCTCCAGACTGACCGGGACGAGCATTGAGGAAATCGACATGACGTGCCCCCTACTCTGCTTCCGAAAGATAGTCGTCGCGGCCGTCCATGAGGCGTGTGAAGGCTCCGAACAGATACGCAGCGTCCCGGGGACCCGGCGCAGCCTCGGGATGGTACTGGACCGAGAAGGCCGGGTGGTCGAGCAGCCGGATACCCTCGGTGGTCATGTCGTTGAGGTTCACATGTGTCAGCTGTACCCGACCCATGTGCTCAGAGCTCACCACTGGCGCGATGCCTTGGCTGACCCAGAACGCGATATCGGCAGGGTCGTGGTCAACACCGGAGCTTACCTCGACATCCAAAGGACCGATACTTGCGAAGTCGACGCAGAAGCCATGGTTCTGGCTCGTGATCTCGACACGACCGTTGAGCAGGTTCATCACGGGCTGGTTGCCCCCACGGTGTCCGTACTTGAGTTTGAAGGTCTCCGCACCCACGGCCAACGAGAGCATCTGGTGTCCCAGACAGATTCCGAAGACAGGCTTGACACCGATGAGTTCGCGCAACGTGGTGTAGAGGTAGCCCACCGCCTCAGGGTCACCGGGGCCGTTGGCCAAGAACACGCCGTCGGGTTCGTAAGACAGGATCTCTTCAGCGGTTGACGTGGGAGGCACCACCACGACATCGCAGCCTGCAGCACGCAGCCCACGGACGATGTTGTACTTGATTCCCGAGTCAACCGCGACCACGCGGTGGCGCATGGTCGAGGGGCACGAGCCCAGGTCCTCAGGGACACACCCACCGGGAACGGCCTCGCCCCAGTTGTAAGCCGAATCGACCGCGACCTCACTGACAAGGTCGCGACCCACCAGTCCGGGCGATGCTGCCGCCTTGGCCACCAGCGAGGCGCTGTCATGGTCGAGAGTCGAGATGACCGCTCGCATGGCGCCGGCGTCGCGCAGGCGGCGCACGATCTGCCGGGTGTCGATGCCCTCGATGGCGACGATCCCGTTGGCGCTCAGGAACTCGGGCAGCGTCTGTTCGCTGCGCCAGTTCGACGGGGCGAAGCACATCTCCCTGACCACGAAGCCGCGGGCGAACACCCCGCGCGATTCCATATCTTCACGATTGACCCCGTAGTTGCCAATGTGCGGCATCGTCATCGTCACGATCTGACCCGCGTAGCTGGGATCGGTGAGAACCTCCTGGTAGCCGGTCATGGAGGTGTTGAAACACAGCTCTCCGTAGGCCTCACCGGGCGCGCCGCATGACCACCCGGTGAACACCGAGCCGTCTTCAAGAGCAAGCGTTGCTGGAGTGCGCTGGGTCACCGATCGACCACCTTTCCGTTCTTCAATGCGAACACGCCACCCACAAGTACTTCGGTTGCCTTGCCGAGCAGTGTAGCCCCCAAGAACGCGGAGTTCCCTGACTTGCTTTCGAAATATCCTTCGTCCACGGTGACCCTCGCCTCGGGGTCGATCACGGTGAGGTCGGCGACGGCACCGGCCGAGAGGGTGAGCGGTTCGAGGCCGAGTGCCCGCCGGGGACCATGCGCCATGGTGTTCACGAGGCCATTCCACCCGAAACCATCCCGAGCCACCAGGTTCGTGACGACCAAAGGAAGCGCCGTCTCGAAACCGGTGGTGCCGAACGGTGCGAGTTCGAACTCCAGGGCCTTCTCGTGAGGTGCGTGCGGGGCGTGATCGGTCGCAATGGCGTCGATGGTGCCGTCGATCAGCCCCTCAACCAGTGCCTCGCAATCAGCCGGCGTGCGGAGGGGGGGATTCATCTTGAACGCGGTCGAGTATCCGCTGTCGAGTGCGTCTTCCGAGAGGAACAGGTGGTGTGGAGTCACCTCGCAGGTCACCTTCGTGCCGCGTGCCTTGGCATCGCGCACCAGGTCTACGGTACGGGCGGTTGAGATGTGAGCGAGGTGCAGCCTTGCGCCGGTGAGCTCGGCCAGCGCGATATCACGGGCTGCCATGATCTCTTCAGCTGCAGCCGGCTGTCCGGGCAGACCGAGCCTTGTTGACACCGCACCTTCGTTGACCACACCGTTGCCGGCGAGGGGCTCGATCTCGCAGTGGCTGATGATCACCGCATCGAACTGCCGTGCGTACTCCATGGCGTGCCGCATGACGGCAGCGTCTTGGACGCCCCTGCCGTCATCTGAGAACGCCACAGCGCCCTCGGCGATCATGTCGCCCATCTCGGCTAGCGCCTCGCCCTTGCTCTCGACGGTGATCGCGCCAATCGGCAGGACGCGCACAACGCCACGCTCGGAGGCCCGCTCAACAAGGAACCGCACCGCCGACCCCTCATCGCAGACAGGGCGGGTATTGGGCATCGCTGCGATCGCGGTGAAGCCGCCGTGCGCGGCTGCTCGCGTTCCGCTGGCCACATCCTCCTTGTACTCGAACCCCGGCTCTCGGAGATGAGCGTGGATGTCGATCAGCCCGGGAACGATGATCTTCTCGGCACACTCGATGGTGACGCCTTTGGGAATCGTCAGATCAGGTCCGATCTCTACGATCCTGCCGTCCCTGACGACCACGTCGCAGACCTCGTCGAGGCCCACCGCCGGATCGACCACGCGGCCACCTCTAAACAGAAGCGCCACTCGCCTCACCTCCCAAGAGCAGGTACATGATCGCCATACGCACAGCCACACCGGAGTTGACCTGCTCCAAGATGAGGGCGCGGTCCGAGTCCGCGACGTCAGCGGATATCTCGACGCCGCGGTTCATGGGGCCGGGATGCATGACGATGGCATCTGTGGACAGTCGTGTCATGCGCGAAGCGTTCATCCCGTAGAGGTATGCGTACTCTCGCAAGCTGGGGACAGGAAGATCGCTTGCGCGCTCCATCTGGATGCGAAGCAGGTAGACGACGTCCAGATCACCCAGAACCGCATCGAGAGATGGAGCGATTTCAGCGCCCAGGACATCCGGTCGCGCCGGCATCAGCGTGGGCGGTCCTACGAGGATGGGGTTCGCACCCACGATCCGAAGCGCGCGCACGAGCGATCCGGCTACCCTGCTGTGAGCCACATCTCCCACGATGCCCACCTTCAACCCGTCGAGGCGCCCGAAGTGCTCCCGCATGGTGAACAGGTCGAGCAGCGCCTGCGTCGGGTGCTCGTGCATACCGTCGCCGCCGTTGATCACGTGACAATCCATATGCTTGGCAAGAATCTGCGGTGCACCGGCGTACTTGTGCCTGATCACAACAAGATCGCACGCCATCGCCGACAGCGTCGCTGCGG
>CAYXQU010000191.1:0-4032 GCA_964467305.1 uncultured Eubacteriales bacterium | reverse complement strand
GTCTTGGTGGCCATCCCGGCCTGAGGGTCGCGCATGTCCATCCGGGGGCTCACCCAGCCTCGGCAGCGCGTTCAGGAGTGAGTGCGGGGTGCGGTGCGCCATGGCCCTCGGCGTGCGCCTCCTCAGGTACTTCGAGTGGCATCACCTTGGCCGCCACAGTCACCATGAGCGCCCCGAGCGACAGGATGCCTGTGGCGATGAGTGTCTCGACCAGACTGGGGAAGTACGGCGGAGCGTGCTGGCCCAGCGGGTTGATCGCGAAGCCCATCGACATCAGCGCATAGCGCTTGAGGAACACGGCGACCACGTACAGCGCCGAGGCGGTTATCTGGATCGCTGGCAGGTGGCGCGTCTTGCGACCGGCAAGCAGCCCGAATGCGGTGAAGCCCAAGACCAACACCGGCACGAAAGCGAATGCATAGTCGCCGGTGAGGAACTCCTGAAAGCGCATGTAGTGACCGGGCTTGGCCGAGGTGGGCCAGAAGATGACCATGATCTCCACGAGCAGGAAGAACAGGTCGATGATGATCACGGTGGCAAGCAGCGTCGCAAGGGAGCGGAACATGCTTGAAGCGAACTTCATAATGCCGTAGTGCTGCATGATGTAGGCGATGATCAGCAGCAGCGCGACGCCCGATGCGGTCGCCGAGGTCAGGAAGATGGGCACCATCATCGCGGTGTTCCACAGCTCCCGGGACTTGTTGAGCGCCAAGACGAACGCCGTCGTGGTGTGCAGGTAGATAGCGAGCGGCAACGCGACCAGCGTCAGCCGGAACGCGAGCTTCTCACCGCCCTTTCCGGTGAGCAACACCCAGAGGTCGAGAAACGCGATGATCATGTAGAGATTCGCCGCACTACCCGTGTAGATGAATGGCGACGTGGGGTTGGGCGTCAGCAGCATCCACACCGCTCGCCAGGGTCGCTCCATGTCGGTGATGATGCCAAGAAGCGCCATGAGGACGAAGACGCCCGCCAGAAGCACCGCCAGACGTGCAAGCGGGTGGAACTGGTGTGCGCCGAACAGGTGGACGCTCGCATAGACAACGAGTCCGCCCGCGGCCAGACCCACGTAGTACATGTAGTTGGTGAACCAGAGTCCCCACGGGTAGGCATCGCGCATCGCCATCACGTGGCCGCCCTCGGTGAGCAACTGGCTCCACGCCAAGACCCCCAGCGCGATTCCGGTGAGCAGCAGCGAGACGAACGCCCAGTAGCGCGGGCTCGCCTCCTTGAGCGCGCCGATGTTCCAGTCGACACCTATGAACCGAACGATCCCGGGGCGTGCAGTCGAAGCGTCAGCCACGTCTCATCACCCCACATACCAGATCATGGGCTCGTTGCCGTACTCCTCTTTGAGCCGCCAGACGCGGCGCGTGCGGAGCAGGACCGAGACCTCGCTGTCGGGATCGTTCAAGTCGCCGAACTTGCGCGCGCCCACCGGGCACGCTTCGGTGCATGCCGTGGTCTGACCCTCGCGGGTCCGCTGCACGCAGAACGTGCACTTCTCCACGACGCCCTCGCGCTCGTCGATGGGAACCTTCGGGTTGACCTCGTCTTCGGGGACATCGGGATGCACCCAGTTGAAGTGCCGCGCGTCATACGGGCAGGTGACCATGCAGTTGCGGCATGCGATGCACTTGTCGTAGTCCACAAGCACGATGCCGTCGGGCTCTTTCCACGTCGCGGTGACGGGGCAGCCGTAGACGCACGTGGGCTTCGCGCACTGCATACATTGGACCGGCATGTACCACTTGTCAGGCCGCCCACCTTCGTCGTAGTCGAGCTTGCCATGCTCGATGTCGACCTTGCCAGGCTCCATCTCGAGCACCTGGATGTAGGTGAACCCTGACTTGCGACCGATGTTGTTCTCCTTGACGCAGGCGTAGACGCATCGGCGACAGCCGATACACGCCTTGACGTCGATGACCATGCCCCACTTCTGGTCGCCCGCGGGCTTGGCGTAGTGCGGCGGCTTGCCGGGGTAGCGGATGGCTTGGTTCTCCTCGGCTATAGCGGCGACCGGATCCTCGGCACCGCCTTCCGAGGCACCCGCGGTCGACGCTGCGGTGATGGCTGCCGGGACCACGCCCGCGGCCATGATGCCCGCAGCCGCACCGATTCCCTCAAGGAACCTGCGGCGCGACACCGTACAGCCCCCGGATAGCTCGGGCTGTGTCTCCGAGTCGAGCCTGTTGTTGTCTTCACTCATCGCTTGGGCCTTCCCACGACCAGGAATCCGACAAGGGCGAGCACCACGGCAGCGCCAACGGCCGCAGCGATCGACAGCCACGTGGGCGTGTAGACCGGTGCGGGCACCGGGGGCGACGCCATGGGCTTGAACGGCTGGGTCTCGCCAACAGCGCGAACCTCGATGCCCGTGCCTTGGAACGGCGGCAGGGCAGCGACATAGATCCACGATGGCGTGTGCGGATCGTGGCAGCCGGCGGCGGAGCATTTCGCCTCTCCGCGCCCGTGGACGCCCGCTTCCCACTCGCGATACTTCTGGAAGTGGCAGCGCTGACACACTCTTGAGACGTCGCCGGTGATGTCTACCAGACTGCCATCGGGGAGCACGAGCTTGCCGGGGTCCTTGGCCGGATCGTCATGGCAGGCAAGACACGCCGTGGATCCCTCCCCCAGGATGTCGTGGACCTCAAGCTCGATCTCGTGTTTCTCGAAGCCGTTGGGCAGCGGCTTGTCCGGCTGGCCATTGGCACCCACCGAGACCGGATGGCATTTCGTACAGGGATGGAACGCGAGTTCCCCTGTCGAAGAGCGCCCGGCGAGTGCAGCAGCCGCCATGACGAGGTGAACGGACACCACGAAGGCCACAGCTATGAGCACGAGAACGCTCCGACTGTGGCTCGTATGCATCCGTCCCTTTTGCGATCCTGTGTGCCCCATCTTCGTCTCTATCGTGCTCACACCACCTTGGTCGCCGTGTTGTCTGGCTGTGGTCGCACCGACACTAACAGCCGCTCTGACCTCGCCGATTCGTGCGGTATTGGCGTAGTGTTAGGGTTCTGTTAGCGGTCATTCGCACTCCGTGGGCTATGCTTGCTTCCGATGTGTCTACGTTGCCGTGGAGGGAGCCACACGCCGTGAAGAAGGTCCTGGTCGTCGATGACGAGGAATCCATCCTCAAGGTGGTCGAATACGCCCTCACCGAGGCCGACTACGAGGTTCACACCGCCCGCGACGGTCACGGCGCGGAGTTCCTCTTCGAACAGATATCCCCCGACCTCGTGATCCTCGATGTCATGCTCCCGGGCAAATCGGGACTCGACATCGCCAAAGACCTGCGCGCCACTTCGAATGTCCCCATTATCATGCTTTCCGCGCGCGGGGACGAGATAGACCGCATCCTTGGCCTCGAGTTCGGTGCTGACGACTACGTCACCAAGCCGTTCTCCCCCCGTGAGCTCGTGAGTCGCGTCAAGGCCATCCTCCGCCGCGTCGACACCGGCACATCCGCCGATAAGGCCTGCATCGAGGTTGGCGAGCTGGCGATCGACACGCTCTCACGTCAGGTGAAGCTCGAAGGTCAACCCGTGCACCTTACGACCTCCGAGTACGGCATCCTGCTCCATCTTGCCAAACATCCCGGAACCGCGTACTCGCGGCAGGCCATCTTGGGCGCGCTTTGGGACGAGTCCCCGATAGGCGATGAGCGCGCCGTCGACGTGCACATCCACAACATCCGGGAGAAGATCGAGGTCGACCCCCGTAATCCGGCCTACGTGCTCACCGTGCGCGGGTACGGCTACCGACTGAGAGAGCCGTAGCGGCGTGGCCGGACGCCGACGCAGAGGCTCGATCCGGCTGTGGCAGACCGAGCTGTTCATCGCGGTCATCGTGGTCGCGATCCTCATCTTGTCCGGGTCGCTTTCGGCCGGGCTGAGTTCGACTCTCGCGCTCATGGCCGAGACGAGCGAGATCCGAAACGCGTCTGCACTCGCCCAGCGGCTGTCCCCCGAGTTCCCACTCGCGGCAGACGGCCTGGGGCGCGTGCGGGAAGTGGTTACCGAGTAC
>CAYXQU010000190.1:0-4093 GCA_964467305.1 uncultured Eubacteriales bacterium | reverse complement strand
CAACCCCGCCGCAGACGCGGCGCCCACCCAGCCCCTGCCACAGGCCGCACCCGCCGCCGCTACTCCGGCCGAAGCGCCCGTCGCCGCCATGCCTGCAGCAGCACCGACCGCCGTACCCGCGGTCCAGCAGCCTGTCGCCCCCGCTGCTGCCGCGGGTTCCTCGGCAAGCCGGTGGGTCTTCGCGGTGAGCGCCGCGATCGTGCTCGCCGTGGCGCTGTCGGCGACATCGTTTGGCGCAGGCGTCCTGGTAGGCAAGATGGGCGCCGGGCGCGCACCTGTGGCCATGATGCAGGGCTCGCAGATGACCGCACCTGACTCCGGCACTGACTCCGACACCGGCACCCAGCGCGGTGACTACGGTCGTGGCCGTGGCAACGGGCAAGGCGGCGGGTTCCCCGGCCACCCCGGTGGCATGGGCAACTCCGGTCAGATGAACGTCCCGGGGCAGCAGCAGAGCACGCCAACGCAGTAGTCCGCGTCGACACGCACAGCCGACCGCACCCGTCGACGAACGCCGTCCGGGTGCGGTCGTGCGTGCTACGCTTCCGATGAGGGATGGAGCACATGAGCAACATACTTGTGATCGAGGACGACCCAGCTGTCGCCGAGGGCCTGGTGGAAGGCATCGGGCGCGAGGGTTTCGACGTGCACTGGGAGTCGACCGGCGGCGGCGGAGTCACCTGGGCCAAGGAGCACTCTCCGCACCTTGTGGTGCTCGACGTCCGGCTCCCCGACGGCTCCGGTTTCGACTTCTGTCGCCAGATCCGTCAGGCAGGGTTGCGGATGCCGGTGCTCATGCTCACCGTGCAATCCGATGAGGTCGACAAGGTGCTTGGACTCGAGATGGGCGCCGATGACTATCTCACCAAACCGTACCGCCTGCGCGAACTCATCGCCCGGATCAGGGCGTTGATGCGCCGCTCCTACGGCGAACTCGCGACCGCAGAGGCTGACGTGCTCTACGTGGGTGACCTCGTGGTCGATCGCACCAGTGCGCGGGTCACCCGGGCCGGCGCGGAGCTCTACCTGACTCCCACGGAGTTCCGGCTGCTCGTGTTTCTGGCACAGCACCCGGGCCAGGCGTTCTCGCGTGGCCAGCTGATCGAGCACGTGTGGGGCTCGGACAGTGAGCTCTACGACGACAAGACGGTGAGCGTCCACGTGCGCCGCCTGAGAGAGAAGATCGAGCCAGACCCCGGCGATCCCAGCTACATCCTCACCGTTCCCGGTATCGGTTACCGGCTCGCGACATGAGCACGCCAACCACTTCACCGCGCTCATCGATCCGATTTCGGCTCGCGCTGACCTACGCCGGCATCGCGCTGCTTTCTGTGGCGGTACTCGGGTCGGTGTTGCTGCTTGTGCTCGACAACCACTTCCGCGCCTCCGAGGACGCCTACCTGGAGGCGGTGGCTGCCAGGGCCTCTGCGCAGCTCACACGCCCGGCCTTCTCGGAAGAGCAGTTCTCCAGAGAGGTGCTCTTCACCGCGCTCACATCGCAGACACGGGTGCGGGTCTACAGCGCCGACGGGGCGCTCGTGGCCGACTCGGGCGAGCCCGCTGACATCGACACCTCCCAGCTGGTTCCGCTGGGCGAGAACCGCGGCGGCGGACGCCTGGGACGTCTTCCCTCGCCGCTGGGCGGGGGGCTCTTTGCCGCGACCGATGCCGACGCGCCGCGCTCCGATCGCGTGCTGCGCACGCCACTCAGCGCCAGCGACGGCTCGATGGTGGGATGGCTGCTGCTCTCTGACGGCCCCGCATCGGGCCGAGACGTGCTCGCCAGCGTCACTCAGGTCTGGTTGGTCGCGGCAGTCGTCGCCGTGGTGCTGGCCGCCGGCGTGGGTTACGTGATCAGCGGGCGCATATCGCGCCCCATCGTGTCGCTCACCGTAACCAGCGACCGCATGGCCGACGGTGACCTGGGCGCGCGTTCCGAGATTGTTCGCGATGATGAGGTTGGCCGGCTTGCTACGTCGTTCAACGAGATGGCCGACCGCATCGAGGCCACTGTCGTGACGTTGCGGCGCTTCGTCGCCGATGCCGCCCATGAGATCGGAACGCCCCTCACCGCGCTCCAGGCGGACCTTGAGCTTGCCGAGGACGCTTCAGACGCCCGGCAGGAGCGCGTCTTCGTCGCCCGTGCGCTCCAGCAGGCAAGGCGCATCGAGGGCCTGTCCCAAGGTCTGCTGCAACTCTCACGTCTCGAAGCCGACAAGGGCGAGACCGCTCACGTCCCGATGGATCTGGTCGCGCTGGTGCGCTCGACGATGGACGCCGCCGCGTCGAGAGCCGAGCAGGCAGGCCTCACGGTCCGCGCAGAGCTTCCCCCTCGCACCGTCGAGGTCGCAGGCGACGAGGCCAAGCTGCAGGTGCTTCTCGACAACCTGATCGACAACGCGCTCAAGTTCACGCCCGCAGGCGGATGGGTGGAGGTGGGCGTCCGCGCAGATGGCGGCTCAGCCGTCCTGTGGGTTCGCGACTCCGGGATCGGCATCCCCGACCCCGAGCAAGCCGAGATATTCAGCCGCTTCTACCGGGCGAGGAACGTCGCGGCGTACCCCGGCAGCGGCCTGGGGCTTGCGATCGTACAGGCTACGGCGTCCGCACATGGTGGGACCGTGGGGCTGCGCAGTGACGAGAGCGGCACCACGTTCGAGGTGCACCTCCCGCTAAGCTAGCGGTATCGATCACCCGGCACGGTGAAAGGCCCGACACCTTGGGGTGCCGGGCCTTTCCGGGTGCCCGTCCGAGAAGGGGTTGGGGTCGGACGGACGGTGGGGAGGGATGAAGGGCTATTTGAGGATGACCGCTTTAGCAGCATCGACTCCGGCGGCCTCGGGAACGGTGACCACCATCACGTTGGCGCCTTTCTCGACCGTTGCGGATGCGCCGCCTACCGACGCGATGACCGTGGTCTCATCGATGTAGGCGCTGCCGGAGCCACCTGCGGCAAGCGTCACGGTGAGCTTCTCGGCGTCAGCGCTGGCGATGACGCCTTCGAGGAGCTTGGTGCCGCCGCTGGTGTCACCCGCAGGGCCACCCTGGCCACCCTGTCCGGGGCCGCCCGAAGGCATCTCGATGCCCTTCTCCTCGAAGAACGCCTGCCGCTCCTCGTCGGTCATGTTCTGCATCTGCGCACGTTCGTCTTCGCTGAGTTGGGCGAAGGCGCCGCCTCCGCGCCCACTGGGTGCGCCCGCGTCGCCGCCAAGGGTGCCCGAGAGGAAGTACCCCCCGGCGAACGCGGCGCCCGCGATCAACACCGCGCCAATCACCAGTCCTATGGTCTTGTTCATGGTCATCTCCTTCTCGTTGGGGCTACTGATACCTGAGTGCTTCGATGGGGCTCATGCGCGCTGCTCGACGCGCAGGGTAGAAGCCGAAGATCACACCGATTCCTGCCGAGACGCCCGCGGCCATGATCACCGAGTCGAGCGTCACCACCGCGGCAGATTCCATCACCTGGGCCGCGACCATCGCGATCGCCCAGCCGGCGAGGATCCCCAGCGCTCCGCCGGTGAGCGTGAGCATCACGGACTCGGCCAGGAACTGGCTTGTGATGGCGCCCTCATCGGCGCCGATCGCCTTGCGCAGCCCGATCTCGCGGGTGCGCTCGGTCACGGTGGTGAGCATCATGTTCATGATCCCGATGCCGCCCACCAGCAGCGAGATGCTCGCGATCGCGGCAAGCAGGGTGGTGAAGGTGCCGGTGACCTCGGTGAGCGTCTCGAGCATGTCGGTCATGTTCATGACGTTGAAGTCGGCGTTGGCCTCGTCTGCGATCCCGTGCAGTCGCAGCAGCTCTGCGGTGACCTCGGACTCGGCGGCGTCCATATCGGTGCCGCTCACGATCTGCAGCTGGATGGAGGAGAGGTACTCCGAGCCGCTCATGAAGCGCTGTAGCGTGGACAGCGGAACGAACGCCGAGGAGTCCGCGTTGCTCATACCGGAAGTGCCCTTCTCCTCGAGCACGCCCACGACGGTGAAGATCATCGTTCCGGCACGCACGCGCTCGCCCACCGGATCGACGCCCTCGCCGAAGAGATCCTCGGCGGTCTGGAAGCCCAGCACCATGGTGCGCGAGTAGGCGGTG
>CAYXQU010000189.1:0-4106 GCA_964467305.1 uncultured Eubacteriales bacterium | reverse complement strand
TCAAGCCTCACAAGCTCGATGAGGTCAAAGAAGCACTCAACGCCCTTGGCGTGGCAGGCATGACCGTGACCGACGTACGCGGGTATGGCCGCCAGAAGGGCCACACGGAGGTCTACCGAGGCGCCGAATACACCGTGGACTTCGTGCCCAAGGTCAAGATCGAACTCGTGGTCGACGATGCCCTCGCCCAGCAAGCCGAGGATGCGATCGTCAGCGCCGCCCGTACCGAGAAGATCGGCGACGGCAAGGTGTTCACCTACGACTGCGAGGGCGCGGTGCGCATCCGTACCGGCGAGCGAGGGCCGGAGGCGCTGTAGGCCGGTTCACGCGGCGGCAACCTGCTCGAAAAGGTTCATGTGCCTGCAATCCGCCCGAAACAAACCCCCTCGAAACTTGAGCACGTGGCATGACTACTTCGACCCGAGGAGGGTACGCGCATGGATCTGAAAGTGGCGCTCGACACCGTATGGGTGCTCGTAGCGGGGATGCTGGTGTTCTTCATGAACCTGGGATTCGGTCTCGTGGAGTCCGGATTCGCCCGGGCGAAGAACACCGTGAACATCATCTCCAAGAACTTCATCGTCTTCGCCGTGTCGACTATCGCGTTCCTGGTCATCGGCTGGGGACTGATGTATGGCGACGGCAACCCGTTCATCGGCCTCAAGGGCCTCTTCTTCATCGGTGGGGCTGACAACAGCCCGGCGACCGGTGACGCGTACCAGGGAGTCTACTCGGCACTGAGCTGGACCGGTGTGCCGCTCATGGCCAAGTTCTTCTTCCAGCTGGTCTTCGCGGGAACCGCCGCGACCATCGTCTCGGGTGCGGTTGCCGAGCGTATCAAGTACCACTCGTTCATCATCTTCTCGTTCCTGCTCGTCGCCTTCATCTACCCCATCGTGGGTCACTGGATCTGGGGCGGCGGCTGGCTCGCACAGCTGGGCTTCTGGGACTTCGCCGGCTCCACCGTGGTCCACTCGGTGGGCGCATGGGCGGCGCTGGCCGGCATCATCGTGCTTGGCCCGCGCCTGGGCAAGTACGGTAAGGACGGGCGGGTTCACGCCATCCCCGGCCACAACATGACCTCCGCGATGACCGGCGCGCTGATCCTGTGGCTGGGCTGGTTCGGCTTCAACCCCGGCAGCACCATGGCCGCCGATCCCATGGCGATCTCGCACGTGGTGGTCACCACCAACATAGCGGCCGCGGCAGGCGCCATCGCCGCCACCATCGTCGCATGGGTGGTACTGGGCAAGCCCGATATCGGCATGACCATCAACGGCGCGCTCGGCGGCCTCGTGGGCATCACCGCCGGTTGCGCGTTCGTGAGCGTGAGCAGCTCGCTCATCATCGGCGCGATCGCCGGTGCCCTGATCGTCTTCGGCGTGCTGCTTCTCGACAAGCTCAAGCTCGATGACCCGGTGGGCGCGCTCGCCGTTCACGGCATGGGCGGCATCTTCGGCACCCTGGCCGTGGGCCTGTTCGCGCAGGAGTCGATCGCTCCGGGTACCACCGGCAACGGCCTGTTCTTCGGCGGCGGCTTCGGTCTGCTGTGGAACCAGTTCATCGGCGTGGCAGCGGTGGGAGCAGCGGTCTTCGGCGTCTCGCTCGCCCTGTGGCTCGCGATCAAGGCCATCTGGGGCGTGCGTGTCAGTGCCGAGGAAGAGCTTGAGGGCCTCGACATCGGCGAGCACGGCAACCGCGCCTACCCCGACTTCGTTCAGACCGACACCATCTACTAGTAGCTGTCTGCGGGGTACGTACTGAACGCCCGGCACGATGAGTTAGGAGCATTTCGTGAAGAAGATCGAAGCGATCATCAAGCCTCACAAGCTCGATGAGGTCAAAGAAGCACTCAACGCCCTTGGCGTGGCCGGAATGACCGTCACCGACGTACGCGGGTACGGACGCCAGAAGGGCCACACCGAGGTCTACCGAGGCGCCGAGTACACCGTGGACTTCGTGCCCAAGGTCAAGATCGAGCTCGTGGTCGACGACTCCATCGCCCAAGCGGCGGAAGACGCGATCATCGCCGCAGCCCGCTCCGAGAAGATCGGAGACGGCAAGGTGTTCACCTACGATGTCGAGGGTGCGGTGCGCATCCGTACCGGCGAGCGAGGGCCGGAGGCGCTCTAAGCGTGCAGGACTTCATTGCGCAGCGCGGCTCCCACATCGCCTCGGCGACTCCGGGGCTCGGCGCGGCGCGTGCACTGAGCGACATGACCGACGAGGCCGTCCGGGAACTCACCCGGGCGGCCTCCGGTCTGCATCAGGGCCGCTTCGCGATCTGCGCGCTGGGAGGGTGGGGTTGCGGAGCGCTCCTGCCCGCAAGCGACCTCGATCTGCTCATCCTGTCCGAGACCGCAGCGCCCAAGCTGCGGCCCTTCGTCGAGGCGCTCCTCTACCCCCTGTGGGACGCGGGGCTCAAGGTGGGCCACCAGGTGCGCTCACCCAAGCAGCAGCGCGCCTCGATGCTCGAAGACATGCAGACGATGACCGCCGCACTCACCGCCCGCCCACTCGCAGGCGACACCGCGTGGGCAGAGCAGGTGCTGGCCAAGTGTGCGGCGCACGTGGCCAAGAGGGCTTCTCGGCGGATCGCCGAGCTGCACACCCGCGAGCGGCCGGGCAACCCGTGGCTGCTGCAACCCGACCTCAAGAACGGCGCGGGCGGCAGGCGCGACTACGACGAGCTCACCTGGACCGCCGCGCTGCTCGACAAGCGACCCACCCTGAGCCCCGAGCCGCTCGTGGCGTGCGGGCTGCTCTCGGTCGAGGAGCTCGCCTCTCTGGGCGATGCCGCCAGCACGACCGCGACCGCCCGCTGGATCCTGCAGCGCGATGGCGCGGGCGACGTGCTGTCGATCGAGCACGAGGTGTCGCTCGCGCAGACCATCGACCCCGAAGTGGTCCAGATGGCGCTGGGTGACACGGCGGTGCTGCTCGAGCGCGTCCGTGAGCGCATCGCGCCCCGCGACCGGCACCACATCTGCGACCCGGGCATCGCCCCAACCGCGTCGCCGCAGCTGTCCGGGCACGACGTCCTCAAGCTGGCGGCAGCACGCCGAGAAGGTGTCGATGCGCTGCTCACCGCCGGGCAGGTGGGCGGCCTCGACTCCCTCATGCCCGGTTTCCGCAACCTGATGGCGACCCGACGACCCGGTCTGGGCCACCAGCTCACCGTGGGGGCGCACTGCATCGAAGCCGCGGGGATCATCCATAACCTCGAAGGTGAGCCCACGCTCGCCGGCTCGGTGAAGGCTCTCGACCTTCGCGTCGCGACCGTCGCCGCGCTCGTCCACGATGTGGGCAAGGCCCGAAGTGGTGGCGACCACGCGCAGCAGGGTGTGGAGCCGGCCCGCGCTGCGGCACGCGCCTTCGGTCTCGACGAGGCCGGGGTGGACACCGTCGCTGACCTCGTCAGGCTGCATCTCGCGCTCGTGGAGACGGCGCTGCGAGAGGACCTCGACGACGAGGACTCGATCCTGCGCTGCGCCGCACGGATAGGGCGTCCGGAGCTGCTCGCGCCCCTGCACGTGCTCACCGCGGCCGACTCGATCGCCACCGGACCGTCCACCTGGACACCGTGGACCGCAGCGCTCGTGGCGACCCTGGTCGCCCGTCTCGATGCCGCGTTCGGCGACGAGGTCGACGGTGCCGGGATCGCCCAGCGAGGCCAACGCACACGCGGCGCGGCACTCGATCTGGTGGGTGCCGACACCGGAAGCGCGCGCACCTTCGTCGAGGCGGCGCCCCTGCGCTACCTTGCCTCGCGCTCGCCGCTGCAAGTCGAGCGAGACGCATTGCTCGTGAGCGAGCTGCACGCCGCGGGCACGGCCAAAGACGCCTCCATCGCCGTGTCGGCCGGACCGGCGCCCGAGACCCACATCGTCACCATCGCCGCACGCAACCGGCCGCGCCTGCTCGCTCGGCTCGCCGGAGCGGTCGCGCTCGCCGGCCTCGACATCTTGTCGGTCGACGCCTACAGCGCCCCCGGCGGCGTGCAGGTGGCCCTGGAGAACCTCGCCAACATCCGCATCGTGGATGGGCCGGCGCAGGTCTCCCGCGAGCTCGCCAAGCGCCGCATGGTGGTGGCGATCAACGTCAAG
>CAYXQU010000188.1:3703-4106 GCA_964467305.1 uncultured Eubacteriales bacterium | reverse complement strand
GTGGGGCTGGGGTTCATCCTGCTCACGAACTTCGCGCACTTCGTACTGCTCGTGATCTACCTGGTCGTCGCGGTGAAACTGGGTATGGAGTCTAACGAACAGGTGCTGTGGATCGTGGTGCTGCTGTTCGCCGGCGCCATTGGCCAGCTGGCCTTCCTGTATATGAAGCTGTGGCCGCGTGCTGAGGTGGCGGCAGTGGCTGCTGGCTAGCATCGACGCTCTGATTGCAGCGACCGGTTTGGGTTGGGGAGAGATCTGAATCCGAAGGGGGAGGATGTCATGCTGGCACCACGCAGGCACCGCGCGGTAGTCGTTCTGTGCCTCATTCTGGTGGCGTTGCCGCTCATGGGCTGCCTCAACAGTTGGCTCAACTGGAACCAGGCGGCCGACGATGACATGGGAG
>CAYXQU010000188.1:0-3693 GCA_964467305.1 uncultured Eubacteriales bacterium | reverse complement strand
CGATCAGCCTGGCGAACGACGCCTACAAGAAAGCCGGCCTCGAGGGCGAGCCCACGGCGAAGGTGTCGGGGATGACGCCGGACCACGAGTTCACGGCGCAGTTCATCTTGCAGCAGCAGGGTAGGAACTCGGATCTGTCCTCGTACAAGAGCGTCGACGTGGTCACGCTCACCAAGCCGGATGGAACGGAGATCCTGGCTGTCATCCTCAACGGCGAGGAGGCCGTGATCGGCGGCGGCGGGGACTAGGCAGTGAGCCCGGCGCGCCATCAAGGCCGACTCACAGAGTGGAACGACGACCGCGGCTTTGGCTTCGTCGCGCCGCTCGACGGCGGGCCCCGGGTGTTCGTTCACGTCAGCGAGTTCCCGCGTGACAGGCGTCGCCCTCTGGCGATGGACATGGTCACCTATACCCTGGGCAACGATGATCGTGGGCGACCGCGTGCGGAAGAAGTGCTCTTCCTAGCGCCAGTGCGCGCTGCTCGGATGCCGCAGGCGGCCCCATCCTCACCGGGCGGCCTGCCGCGAATCCCGGCAATCCTCATCATCATGGTGGGGCTGTTCGTGGCCACCCTTGTGCTGGTCCCGTTCTTGGGCGGTGTCACCCAGGAGCGCGAGCGGACGTCTACCCAGGCGCCCGTCGCATCAGCGGATGACGCAATCGCGAGGGCCTTCCAAGGCCAACAGAGCGGCGTTCAGGTGGGTGGCCAGGGCGTGGTAGAGCGGGTCTTATCGGACGACACCAACGGCAGCCGCCACCAGCGCTTCATTCTGCGCCTCCCATCGGGGCAGACACTGCTTGTCGCCCACAACATCGACCTCGCTCCGCGGATCACGGCGCTTGCCGAGGGTGACTCGGTGGCTTTCTACGGCGTGTACGAATGGAACGCCGAGGGTGGCGTCATCCACTGGACGCATCACGATCCGGACGGCAGTCACATGGCGGGCTGGCTCAAGCACAACGGGCAGACGTTTCAGTAGGGTGTGCCGCTGGGTGGTCAGGGGATGGCATCCTCAGCAGCGCAACGCTCGGCGCTTGAAGCCGGTGCGGCCTTTCTCGGCGGCGGCACGGATGGGCTCGGCGGGAGTTGCGAGCGTCTTGGCCTTGCCGTCCTCGACCACCTCGAGCGCGCCGATCTTCTCGGCAGTGGCGAGGGCTTCTTCGTGTAGCGGCAGGTACGACACGCCAGCAGCGATGATGAAGTTGCGCATGGCGCGCATCTGGCGCGGCGAGGCATCGCGGATGGTCGCGGCGGCCAGATCGAGCAGCTCACGGATGACCTGAGGGTCGAAGTAGGCGTCAGGGCGCCAGCCCAGCAGCCACTCGTAGCAGGCCCAGCCGGCAGATGCCCGGTTCTCGTCACCACTGCGGATCCATCGGTTCGCGACGGGCTGCGCGAGGTCTGACTCGGCGAGCGTCACCGCGACCACGAACTCCGCGAGCATGGGGCCGTAAGAGCCGTCGACCCAACGGTCGAAGTCCTCCTCGGTCATCGCCTCGACATCGGCGATCATGCCGGCGAAGTACATCGCGTCGTAGTTGCCGGTGCTCCAGAGCTTCTCGGCAAGCGCTTGGTCGACGCCTATCTGCTTCTTGAGCGGCTTCATCGCTCCGGTGGCGCAACCGAAGAGCGGCTCTTGCGCGCCTCGGGAGAGGTAGCTTCGCTTGGTGCGCTCGGTGCCCAGGGCCTCCAGCTCGCGCAGTGTCGTTTCCAGATCCACAGACGGACACCTCGTCTTTCGCACGGATGTTGCCGGCCGGCTTGCATTGTAGCGCCCGAGACTGCAGGTCCCGAGCTACCGTGTAGACTGTCCCGAAGGCGCAGAGGCGTCCCAAGGCATGCGCGCCACCCAGTGAGGAGCTTACGTGAGCCGAATCGCACAGCAGAAGGCGACCAAGGGGTCGCAGAAGTGGCTTCAGCAGATGGTGGAAGCCACGCCCGCACGGCTCGATTCCGCGGTGGGCCTGGGGAAGCTCGAGTGGCTCTCGCCGCTGGCGTCTGATGACTGGGCGGAGTACGGCGATGCGGCCTTCTTGGAGCGGCTGGGGCTCGATCTGCCGAAGCGGCCGCTCGACAGCTTCTGGCCGCAGGGCGGGCCTGTCTGGGACGGGCCGGCGCGCCCGGCGTTCGGTCCGGTGGCACTGATAGAGGCCAAGTCGCACATCTCGGAGCTGAAGTCGTCGTGTGAGGCGACCGATCCTCGCAGCCTGGAGATGATCCGCGCTGCGTTCGATGAGACCAAGCGTGCCTTCGACGCTGACCCCGATGCCGACTGGCTCACGGGGCACTACCAGTACGCGAACAGGCTTGCCCATGCGTACCTGTTGAACGAACTCAACGGTGTCCCTGCCGAGCTCGTCTTCGTCTACTTCGTTGGCGACGAGGAAATGGGCGGTCCCGCGACCAGGGATGAGTGGATGGCCGCGGTCATGGCGACGCATGAGGCCCTCGGGGTGCTGGGCGCGCTGCCCAGGTACGTGCACGACGTGTTCGTCGATGTCACTCGCGGGTAGCGGGCTTCTGGGCGCGCTGTTTGCCGGCTACGCGGCGATGAGCGCGGTGACCTTCGTGGCCTATGCCGTGGACAAGCGGGCGGCCCGACGAGGCACCCACCGCACGCCCGAATCCACCCTGATCCTGCTGGGGTTCTTGGGCGGGTGGCCGGGCGCGCTGCTGGCGCAACAGCTGTTGCGACACAAGACCATCAAGCGTTCGTTTCAGACGGTCTTCTGGCTGAGCGTTGTGGCCAACCTTTTCGTGGTGGGAGCCTTCGGCGCGGTAGCCAGGGCGACGATCGGCTAGCCCAGCGCCTTCTTGATGAGCTCCTCGCTCCGGGCTTCCTCGGCGTCGCCAAGCTCGGTCAGCGCGTACGAGCTGGGCCACATGTTGCCGTCGTCGAGCGCGGCGACCTCCTCGAACCCGAACGTCGCGTAGCGGGCCTTGAACTTCGACGCGGACTGGAAGAACACCAGCACCTTGCCGTCTTTGGTCCACGCCGGCATCCCGTACCACAGCCGCGGCTTGAGCGACGGTGCGACCCGCTCCACGATGCCGCGGAACCGGTTGGCGATCGCCTGGTCGTGCTCGGGCATCGCGGCGATGTTGTCGAGCATCTCGGTGAGTCCGTCAGCTTTCTTCGCGCGCGGCGCGCTCTTCTCTTGGGCCATGCGTGGTGTCACCTCGCTGTGTGGGGGTACCTGACGGGAGGATTCCCCACCGGTCGTCAGTCGTCACCACGAGACACCGTGGAGGCGTGTATGTGGGTAGACTCGTTGGAACAGAAAGGTGCATCGCATGAACGCGTTCATCCAGACGGGATACGGGTCCGCCAACGTGATCTCGCCCGCTGTGCTCGATGTCCCGGTGCCGGCAGCCGGCGAAGTCCTCGTGCGTGTCCGGGCGGCATCGCTTGCGGCAGGCGACTACCTGATGATGCGGGGCACGCCGTTTCCGGCGAGGTTCTCGGTGGGGTTTCCCAAACCCAGGCCAAACCACGTGGTGGGCCTCGACTGTGCCGGCGTCATCGAAGCGGTGGGCGAGGGTGTGACGGGCTTTGAGGTGGGTGACTCGGTATACGGCGAGTGTCGCGGCGCGTGTGCGCAGTACGCGTGCGCCAAGACGGGCAGGATCGCCCACATGCCGGCTTCCCTGAGCTTCGAGCAGGCGGCAGCGGTACCCACCTCGGCCTGCAC
>CAYXQU010000187.1:0-4111 GCA_964467305.1 uncultured Eubacteriales bacterium | reverse complement strand
GTATCGCCCGGTGGCAGGCGCCAAGAGCGCACTGTGTGCGACCTGCCCGCTCGACGATGTGTGCAGCGGAGCCCACGAAAACGCCGCGACCAGTGTCACCGGACGCTTCCAGCCCCCTGAAGACGCCGCCCGGATCGCAAACGAGATCGAGCGGGCCACCGCACCCGACCTGGAGCCTGACTCGTGACAGAGCCGCAACTCAAAGTCGCCCTCGTGGCGCTGAACGAACCCGGCTATCAGTCGCTGGCCCTGGGATACCTGCGCGCGTTCGCCGAGGCGGCCCCGCGGCTGCAGCGCAAAGCCGCCTTCCAGACGCTCGATCTCACCACCGAGGTCGATCCGTGGTGGGTCGCCTACCGCGTGCTCAGAATGGCGCCAGACGTCGTGGGTTTCTCGGTGATGTGCTGGAACGCCAGCGCGGTCTACGAGGCCTGCAGACTGCTGCGAAGCGCCCAGCCGGAGATCGTGATCGTGGTGGGCGGACCCGAGGTCGCGCCGCAGGCTCAAGACGTGCTCACCGCCAACCCCGCCATCGATGCGGTGGTCCGGGGAGAGGGCGAAGAGACCTTCGCCGAGATGCTCGAGACGGTGCTCGCGAAGAAACGCATCTGGATGTGCAAGGGCGTCACCGCCCGCGACGAGAGCGGCACGATCGTCTCGGCACAGGATAGGGAGCCCATCGACCAGCTGGACTCGATCCCGTCGCCGTACGCTACCGGCGTGCTCGTCCCCACCGAGACAAGCAGCTACATCGAGACGTACCGCGGTTGCCCGCATCGCTGCGCGTACTGCTTCGAGGCCAAGGGGCTCACCGGCATCCGCAGCTTCTCGAAGGAGCGCATCGCCGCCGACATCGCGATCGTGGCCAACTCGCCCGGGGTCAAGACGTTCTCCTTCATCGACTCGGTGTTCAACCTCACCAACGAGCGTCTTGGCTGGCTCACCGAGATTCTCGAGCCCTACGCGCAGCGCGGCATCCGCCTGCACACCATCGAGGTCGACATCGAGCGCATAGGCCCGATGCAGGCAGATATGCTGCGCCGCGCAGGCGTGGAGTCGGTCGAGACCGGGCCGCAGACCATTGGCGCCACCGCGCTGCAGATGAGCAACCGCGCCTTCGACCCCAAGCGCTTCGTCGCCGGCGTCCAAGCGCTCAAAGATGCCGGCATCCGTGTCGAGTGCGACCTGATCATCGGGCTACCCGGCGACGATGCGTACAACGTGATTTCCGGGTTGCGCTGGCTGGTGGAGATCGACCCGGGCATCGTGCAATCCTCGACGCTGCGGGTGTTGCCCGGCACCGACCTGGCGTTCTGTGCCCGCGACATAGGCCTGGCCTACGCCAGCGAGCCCGATCACGCCGTGGTGCAGACCGCCGAGATAAGCTTCGCGAACATCCGGCGGCTCGAGGTCATGTCGGCCGCGCTGCAGGCCGGATACCGCGCACGCCTCTAGCGCCGGCGGGTGGGTCTCAGAGCTCCAGCGTGCGCTCGAGCCGGGTCCATGCCTGCGCGATGGTGCTGAAGCCGGGTGAGGTCACGGCGGCGTCATCCGCTCCCGCCGAGGCGATGCGCTCGATGTGCGCACCCAGCGCGGGGTCGAAGGGCACCTCGGCCAGAATCGGCAGATGGCGTGCGGTGCACAGCTCCCGGATGTGGCAGGCGCCCTCATCGGAGAGGTCGGCTTTGTTGAGCACCACGTACACCGGCAACGCGAGACGCTGCGCCAGATCCACCAGCCGGTTCAGGTCGTGGGCACCCGAGACCGTGGGCTCGGCCACGGCAACCAGCGCATCGGTGTTGGCGACCGCTGCGATGAGCGGGCAGCCCACGCCGGGCGGGCCGTCGATCACCACGAGGTCGCTGCCGTCCTCCTCGGCGGCGTTGTTTGCCCGAAGCCTGACCTCGGTCACCAGCCTGCCCGAGAGGTCCTCACCCGGCCCCAGCTGCCCGTAGGCGATGGGCCCCACGACCGAGGTGCCGCTGCACGCCTCGCCCGCGCTGGCCGCTGCGCTTTGGATGGCCGCGTGTGGGCACACGGCGACGCAGCGCCCGCAGCCTTCGCAGACCAGTGCATCGACGTGCACGGTGCCGCCGTCGCCGTACCCGATGGCCCCGAAGCGGCACGATGCGATGCACGCGCCGCACCCATCGCAGCGCTCGGGCACGATGTAGGCCTTGCGTCCGCCCTGGAACGCCGAGCAACTCGCGTCGGTCACCTTCAGCGCGATAGGCAGGTTCGATGCTTCGACGTCCGCATCGGCCACCGTGACCTTCCACGACGCCGAGGCAAGCCGCGCGAACACGGCGCTGACCGTGGTCTTGCCGGTCCCACCCTTTCCCGATGCGACAACCACTCTCTTCATCAGACCACCCGAGCCAACCGGTCGCTCGCCAGTGCCTGCATCTGGTCGACAACCGGCGATAGGGCCGTCGCTACCGCCTCGACCGACCTCACGGGCAGCTCGCCGCGCGCGTAGGCCGCAGCGATCCGGCGGTCGAACGGGATCCGCGCCACAACGGGGATCTCCCAGTGCGCGCACAGCTCCTGGGCGACGGACTCAGCGCCGTTCCCGGCCCGGTTGATCACCACGCCCATGGGCAGACCCAGCTCACGTCCCAGCCGAAAGCTCAACTCAAGGTCGTGTACGCCGAAGGGCGTGGGCTCGGTCACAAGTAGCAGTGCGTGGGCACCGCGTGTGGCGGCGACCGCCGAGCAGGCAACGCCCGGAGGCGCGTCGAGCAGTGTGAGTGGCGCTGCGCTCTTCTGGGCGAGCGAACGCACAGCTCTTATCACGGTTGGCGACTTCACTTGGCCTATGTCGAGCTCGCCCGATACCAGCGACAGCCGCTCAAGCCCCGCCACCGGTGCGCTTCGCGTCTCGCCCACGCGCACCGACACCTCGGTGATCGCGCGGGTGGGACAGATGTCGGCGCACAGCCCGCAGCCATGACACAGCTCGTCGAAGACGATCGCCGTATCGCCAAGCACCCTGATCGCACCGAATGCGCAGGCATCGCGACACGCACCGCACGCGATGCAGCTCTTGGGCTCGACGGCGGCGATACTGACCTCGACATCTGCCACGTGCATGCGGGCCTCGTCCGGCCTGAGGAACAGATGCGCGTTGGGGGCCTCGACATCGCAGTCAGCCAGCGTCACCCGGGTGCCGGCAGACGCGGCGATGTACGCCAGAGAGGTGGCGACCATGGTCTTGCCGGTGCCGCCTTTGCCCGACGCCACCGCAAGGGTGAAGGGCCGCTCGCTCACGCGGCGTCCGCTCGGCTCGTGTGCGGGGGCCTGGGTTACCAACTCAGTGACCCTGGCACGCCTGGCCGGGATCCATGACCTCTGCGTCGCCGCACAGCACCAGCGCCACCGCATCCACGATGCGCGGCGTCTGGTTCTCGAAGTACACCGAGATGCCCACGTCGTTGAAGCCCTGGAGCGGTCGACCGCCCATACCTGCGGCGATGAGCGCCGTCACCCCGTGGGAGGCAAGCAGGTTCACGGGCCTCAGACAGCCACCCTCTTGGTGCGGCGGGTTGTCGATGACCCGGACATCGGTGATCTCGCCATCTTCGACCGAGATGAGCGTGAAACAGTCGCAGTGGCCGAAGTGCCCGGAACGCTCGGCGTCCAACCCGCCCTCGCCCATCGAGGGCACCGCCAGAAGCATGCTCTCCTTCATCGAAATACCTCCAACATCGTGTGACGGTCGCGAGGCTCACTCCATCCCGGAGTGAGCCTCACCTTCAGACAGCGGGGCCAGCTCGCCCCGCTCGTACGCTTCGATGGCCTGGCGCGCGGTCATGCCCGCACCGCCGAATCCCGAGACGCCTGCGAGCTGCAGTGCCCGGTACGCCTTGGGACCCAGGTGCCCGGTGAGCACGACGGTGGCACCGGAAGAGCCCACGGACTCAGCAGCGCCCAGCCCTGCTCCCTGCAGCGCGTTGCGGTTGTCGTTGTTGTCGATGATCTGGGTGCCGCCGCTTTCGGTGTCGTGCACCAACAGGTAGGCGGCGCGACCGAACCGCTCATCGACCTGTGCGTCGAGCGTGGGGCCCAGTGCCGAGACTGCGACCTTCATCGCCGCCACCCGCGTCCCATA
>CAYXQU010000186.1:0-4122 GCA_964467305.1 uncultured Eubacteriales bacterium | reverse complement strand
CCGTCGCCGTCGATGCCCTGCGTTCCCGCACCCTCGCCATCCCCCGCCACGCCCGATGCGGGCACCTCGCCTGCGGCGACAGCCCGAGCGTGCTCGTTCTCCTCGGCATCCGAAAGCCGCGTGTAGACCGGCAGCACCCCTCCCGGGTCGCCTCCGTGCACCTCACAGCGCACGCGGGCGCTCTCAAACGCCGCCAGCAGGCCCGCACCGCCGGGGTACCACAGCTCTTGGGCCGCGACCGTCGCGCGATCACCCAGCGCGTGGGCCAGCAGGTCCCCGTACTTGGCCAGCCCGTTTCCCGCAAGCAGCACTGGGCCTTGCAGCGACTCGGCCCACCGCGCAGCGACCGTCTCCGGATGCGCGACGGTGTCGGGCGCCAGCCGCGTGACCACACCCTCCACCACCGAGAAGACCGCCGGGTACACCTCGCTACGCATCGCGTCGGCAGCGATGGCGATCGTCCCCGCGAACCCGTCGTGTGCGGCGGCAAGCTGCCACGCGATGGCATCGAGAGAGCCTATGCCGAAGAGCGGCACGCCCAGCCCGTGGGCGAGGCCCTTGGCTGTCGCTACGCCAATGCGCACGCCGGTGAAGGAGCCCGGACCGCGCCCCACGACCACGCGATCGACATCGGTGATGGCGGCACCGACGGCCTCGATCGCCGCCACAACACGCGTCAGCAGCACCGTGTTGGCCTTGCGGTACGCGACGTGGGCCTCGGTGTGCAGCACGTCGATACGCCTGCCGGCGTCGCGCCCCATGCCGATGCCCACCGCATCACTAGCGGTGTCGAGCGCAAGGATCAGCCCACTCACGAGATCACCTCGGCCAGCGCAGCTCTCCAGGCGGCAGCAAGGCGCTCGCCGCGCTCGCCTATCGGCCGCACCTGTACCGTGCGGGAGTCGTCGCCCACTATGTGGAACTCTACGGAGAGTCCGGCTGCCGGACGGGCTTCGTCGAAGCGATCGCCCCACTCCACCACGCTCACGCCGCCGCTCTCGATCGTGCCGAAGTAGTCGATGTCCTCCAGTTGGCCGGCGTCCTCGAGCCGGTAGAGGTCGAAGTGGTTGAGCGTCAGGCGCCCCTCGTGCACCAGCAGGATGTTGAACGTGGGGCTCGTCACCGGCTCGACCACCCCCAGACCGCACGCGATGCCTTTGGTCAGCTGGGTCTTGCCTGCGCCAAGGTCGCCCGACAGCAAGATGACATCGCCGGCCGCGAGCACGCCGGCCAACGCCTCGCCCGCATCGATGGTGGCCTCAGCCGATGCCACCGTGAAGATCGTCTCGGACACGCTAGAACAGAGCTCCCTTGTCGGCGTCTTCGGCCGGAGAATCGGTCAGCAGCGAGCGCAGCGTCTCGAAATCCGCGAACAGCGCGTCGCGTTTGGTCCGGTCGTAGATCGCAGCGGCGGGGTGGAAGATGGGCAGCACGGTGAACCGACCCGCTTGCTGCACCCGCCCGTGAAGTCTCGTGATCCCCACATCGGTCTTGAGCACGAACTTGGTGGCGAAGTTGCCCAGTGTGACGAGCACCTCGGGCATGATGACGCGGATCTGCTCGCGCAGAAACGGCGTACAGGTCTCGATCTCGTGAGGCAGCGGGTCGCGGTTACCCGGGGGCCGGCACTTGAGCACGTTGGCGATGTAGACCTCGGAGCGCTCAAGCCCGGCGTGCGCGAGCAACTCGTCGAGCAGTTTGCCCGCAGCGCCCACGAATGGCTCTCCGTTGAGATCCTCGTTACGGCCCGGCGCCTCGCCCACGAACGCCACGCGCGCGTGCGGGTCTCCCACACCGAACACCAGCGTGGTCCGCGTGTCGCCCAACTCGCACCGGTGGCAGTCGCCTATAAGCTCTCTGAGTTCACCCAGCGAGGAGCATCCCAGCGCCGACATCTCGCAGGTCTCCCCTCTCACAACCAGGTGGATACCTCGGACAGCGGTCGTCTCGCCGGACGGCCTGCGGACTCTGCCGAGTACCCCACCGGCAGCACAGCCACCGGGGTGATGGGCGGGGTCACGCCGATCGCCTTGCCCACGGCCACCTCGTCAAACGCGCCGATCCAGCACGATGCCAGACCGCGATCGACCGCAGCCAGCAGGATGTTCTGGACCGCTGCTGCGGTGTCTTGCAGGGAGTACAGGTACTCGCCGCGGTCACCGTAGCGCGCTGCGCACGGCCGGGGGTCGACCGACACCACGATGACCACCGGTGCCGAGGTCGCCCAACGCTGCGGCAACGCCGTACCAAGCTTCTCGCGGGCATCAAGCGACCTGACCACCGTGATCCGCCACGGCTGGATGTTGCCGGCGGTGGGTGCGCTCACAGCAGCGTCGAGCAGGTAGCGGATGTCGTCATCGGAGACGTCCAGCTTGTTGTTGAAGTGGCGGACACTCCGCCGCTTCTCGATGACCTCTGAGAACTCCATCGCTGACCTTTCTTGGTACCTGTTCGAGTCACACCATCGTCGCGAGCGGGCAACAACTTCCGTAGCGGTTCATTCTAGCCCAAGCCGAAGAGCGGACCGCACCGCAGCCCAGCAGGAACATGCGTGACCGTGTCGAACTGCGTGCACAGAGGGGGTGTCTTCCATCATGTACGACAGACATCAAGGCGTAAGTGACGAGGACCTTGGTATCCGCGCGTTCCAGATCAAGCGCGCCAAAGCCGTGGAGCGGGCGATCGAGCGTGTCCGCCAGGCGATGGGACCAACGTGGAGTGACCTCAACGACGAGGAGATCGAAGAGCTCGAGTGGGTCTTGGGCGAACTGTGGTCGTATGTGGTGAGAGCCGACTGGGACGACCTGCGGTTCGGACACTTGGGTATGGGTGACATCCTCCGGATGCTCGCCCTGGGGAGCCAACTGCGCCGGCATGCGCGACCGAGTATCGAGGTACTGCGAGAAGTCGAGGAACTCGTCCGCTCCAAGGGCTGAGCTGTTCACAGCCACGCCCGTCCCGCGGAGACGGACAAGCCGCCCAACCCGCTGTTACGCGGACTGGGCGGCTTTCTTCATCTCGATCTTCTTCTTGACCTTCTTCAGGCGGAAGAGGTCCTCGCGGGCACGCTCGTCGAGCGTCTGCGAGATGTAGGCTACCTGCTCGCGCAGACCCGGAACCGTGACCTGCTCCAATGCGTTCACGCGGCGGTTGGTCTTGTTGATCTCTTCACCCAGGCGCTTGAGCCGCGTCTCGATGTCGGCGTACTCGATTATGACGTCGAGGATGCGCTCGTACTTGTCGGCGGTCTCATCGACTCGTGACGACATGCCGGTCACGGCGTAACCGCGCGTGAACGGCGAGCGGATGGGGCTGTCGCCCTTGGTGACCACCGGTACGGCGACACCCATGATCTTGGCGCCAGACATCTCGACGGTCACTTCGCCGTGTGTGGCGAGTCCCGCAGAACGCAAGGTCACGGTGCCGTCGACCGCCTTGGCGACTGCGAGTGAGTACTGCGCCTCGGCGACGTTCTTCTGGAGCGTTTCAGAGAGACGCAGCGTCTCGTCCATCACCGACATGAACTCGATGAGCAGCGCGTCACGCTTCTGCTTGAGCAGATCCATTCCCTGCTGCGCGAGCGCTATCTGTTGCTTGCGCTCGAGCAGCTCGGCTCTGGTTGGGCGTACTTCCTCCATACCAGCCCCTTAGGCGATGTCTGCGACGGACTCATCGTCGGCCGAAGCCGCGTGATCCGGGTGATAGGTGTCGATGAAGTCACGCACACGCTTGAGCTCGCCCATGGGCAACCCGGACATGAGCTCCCAGCCAATGCCGAGCGTGTCCTCGATGGAGCGGCCCTCCTGGCCTTGGCCCACGATGCGCTCTTCGAACTGATCGGCGAAGCGCAGGTAGGCACGGTCGATGTCGGAGAGCGCCTCCTCGCCAACGATCGCGACGAGCCTTCGCAGGTCGCGACCCTGCGCGTACGCGGCGTACATCTGGTTGGCGACCGCGCGATGGTCCTCGCGGGTCTTGCCTTCGCCAATGCCCAGGTTCATGAGTCGTGACAGGCACGGCAGCACGTCGATGGGCGGGTAGACCGCGCGACGGTGCAGCTGGCGCGAGAGCACGATCTGGCCCTCGGTGATGTAGCCGGTGAGGTCGGGGATCGGGTGCGTG
>CAYXQU010000185.1:0-4129 GCA_964467305.1 uncultured Eubacteriales bacterium | reverse complement strand
CCGGCGTCGAAACCGGTCACCACGTCTTGGGTCTCCGAGCGAGCCGTCAGCATCAGGATGGGCATCGCGATGCCTTGGGCGCGCAGCGCGCGAGCGACCTCCAGGCCGTCCATGCCCGGCAACATGATGTCGAGGATGTAGAGATCCGGCGCGTAGGTCTGCGACGCCGCGAGTGCGGTGACCCCGTCGCCCACCTTCATCACCTCGAAGCCCGCGTGCTGGAGCTCGAGCTCCACGAACCGCCCGATAGTCGCATCGTCCTCGACCACGAGGATCTTGCATTCCTCCATCGTCACAGTGACACCTTCCTCGCATCTCATCGATCGAACCGGGGCTCAGATGGGCAGCAGTGCCTCGGCGATCTGCACCGCGTTGAGAGCCGCGCCCTTGCGCAGCTGATCCGCGACCACCCACATGTTGATTCCGAACCTGACGCTGGAATCCTTCCTTATGCGCCCCACATACACGTCATCGGTGCCCTCGAGAAGCGCGGGCATGGGGTAGGTATTGGTGGCGCGATCATCCATCACCGTCACGCCGGGTGCACCATCAAGCGTCTCGAGGATCGCGCCCATGAAGACCGGGTCATCGAACTCGACGTTGACCGCCTCGCTATGGCAACGCAGGACCGGGACCCTTACGCACGTCGCCGAGATCTCCATATCCGGCGCGTGCATGATCTTCTGCGTCTCGACGACCATCTTCCACTCCTCTTTGGTGGAACCGTCGTCCATGAACACATCGATGTGCGGGATGCAGTTGAACGCGATCCGGTGTGCGAACTCCTTCGCCTCGACCTGCTGTCCCACCAGAAAATCGCGCGACTGCGAGTACAGCTCGTCCATCGCCGCGGCGCCCGCGCCCGATGCCGCCTGATACGTCGCGACAACCACCCGCTTGATCTTGGCCAGGTTGTCCAGTGGCTTGAGCGCCACCACCATCTGGATGGTGGAGCAGTTGGGATTCGCGATCACACCGCTGTGCCACGCAAGGTCCTCAGCATTGACCTCCGGCACCACAAGCGGCACGTCATCGTCCATTCGGAACGCCGATGAGTTGTCCACCATCATCGCGCCGGCCTCGACCACGGCCTGCCGATACTCGCGGCTCACCCCGGCGCCTGCCGAGAAGAGCGCCACGTCGACGCCCGCGAAACTGCCGGGGGTCATCTCCTCGACGGTGAGCTCGCCACCTTTGAACGGCACCTTCTTGCCCGCCGAGCGCGCCGACGCCAAAGCGATCACCCGCGACGCCGGGAAGTCGCGCTGCTCGAGAACCTTGAGCATCTCACGCCCCACCGCACCGGTGACCCCGGCGACGGCCACGACCGGAGATGCCGGCATCTGCTTGTCCCAGCCCATCAGTACTCCCTCGCTATCCGCAAGCCGCCAGAGGTCTCCGAGGTGACCTCGCTATCGTCGAGCCCGAACGCGGTGTGCAGCGCCTGCACGGCCGTCGCCACCTGATCCGCCGAGATGACACACGAGATGCGGATTGGTGAGGTGGAGATCAGATCGAGGTTGACCCCCGCGTCAGCAAGCGTCCTGAACATGCCGGCAGCGATGCCGGGGTGCGTGCGCATGCCGGCACCGACCAGCGAGACCTTGGCGACCGCCTCGTCGACCTGCACCGCACGTGCGCCCAGCTCCTTGACCACCTCGTCGAGCACGCGCCTGGCGCGCGGAAGGTCATCTTTGGGCGTGGTGAACGAGATATCGGTCGTCCCCGCTTCCGAGATGTTCTGGATGATCATGTCGACGTTGACGTTCGCATCCGCGAGCTTGCCAAAGACCGTGGCTGCGACACCTGGGGTGTCCGGCACGGCCCGTATGGTCAGTTTCGCTTCCGAGGTGTCGTGCGTGACACCCGAGATGATGGCCTGTTCCATGTCTTCGTCGGCCTCCTTGACGATGGTGCCGGGCTGGTCGGTGAAGGATGAGCGGCAGTGGATCATCACGCCGTGATTCCGTGCGAACTCCACGCTGCGCATCTGGAGGACACCTGCGCCGCTCGCGGCCATCTCAAGCATGTCCTCGTAGCTGATCATGTCTATCTTGCGTGCGCTGGGCACGATCCGGGGATCGGCGGTGTAGACCCCGTCGACGTCGGTATAGATCTCACATACGTCAGCGGAGATCCCGGCCGCCACGGCGACCGCGGTGGTGTCCGATCCTCCCCTGCCCAACGTGGTGATCTGACCATCGGGCGTGGTGCCCTGGAACCCCGCGACGATCACGATCTTGCCTTGCTCGAGCGCCTGCTTCACGCGATCGGCGCGCACCTCGGTGATCTTGGCCTTGCTGTGCACCGAATCGGTCACGATACCCACTTGGGTGCCGGTGAACGAGACCGCATCGTGACCCATGGAGTGGATCGCCATCGCGAGCAGCGCTATCGACACCTGCTCTCCGGTTGAAAGCAGCATGTCCATCTCGCGCTCGGGCGGCTCATCGCACAGCTGCCGGGCAAGCTCCACGAGCTCATCGGTCACATGCCCCATCGCCGAGACGACCGCGACCACGCTGTCACCGGCGCTCTTGCGGGCCACGAGCCGCTGCGCCACGGCACGGATGCGGTCGGTCGAACCCACTGAGGTTCCGCCGAACTTGGTCACGACGACTGCCATGCTGCCCTTCCCTTGAGTGAGTGCCGAGTGAACGCGGGCAGTGCAGCCGTCACGTCCGCGTCAGTTCGTTAAGGTTTGTCGCCAGTGTAGTGCGAACACCAGGGTCGCGCCACCGCCGTTCGAGGCGCTTCGCCGCTTCGTGAACGCCCCGTAAGAATGTGGACCCCGGAGCGCTGCGCCCCGAGGTCCACACGAACGTCATCACGAACCGAGCTGACGCCGCACTACTGGCTGCAGGCCACTCGGCTCTGCACGTAGGCGAGGTACTTATCCACTTCCATCTGGACCGCCTCGAGCAGGTGCTCGTTGCCCGGAGCGAACAGGTGCTTGAACCGGCCCTGCGGCTTCAGGAAGTCGACGACCGGCTTCTTGTTGGCGACCTTCACCGTCTCACGCCACACGCCGTCTTCGACCTCGAACAGCGGCCAGAAGCCCGTCTGGACCCCCAGCTTGGCAAGCCCAATGGAGTCGCCCGGCACGGTGCGCCATCCACGGGGGCACGGCGACAGTACGTTGATGAACGCAGGGCCATCGACGGCGAGAGCCTTCTCGGCCTTGCTCACCATGTCGCGCCAGTGGCTCACGCTGGCCTGAGCGACATAGGGCACCCCGTGATCGGCGATTATCGAAGTGAGGTCCTTGCGGCGCTGGATCTTGCCCTGCTGCACCGAGCCCACCTCAGAGGTCGTGGCCCAAGCGCCCATTGGCGTCGCCGAGGAGCGCTGGATACCGGTGTTCATGTACGCGCCGTTGTCGTAGCACACATAGAGCATGTCGTGACCGCGCTCCATGGCACCGGACAGCGCCTGAAGACCGATGTCGTAGGTGCCGCCGTCGCCACCGAAGGCCACGAACTTGACCTTCTTGTCGGCCGGGATCTTGCCGGCGCGCTGCAGCCCCTTGAATGCGGCCTCGACACCCGACATCGTCGCCGAGGAGTTCTCGAACGCGTTGTGGATGAAGGGTACGCGCCACGACGAGTACGGGTAGATGGTGGTCGAAACCTCCAGGCAGCCGGTGGCGCAGCTGGTCACGACCGGCGTGTCCCCGGCTGCGAGCAGGATCTGGCGTACCGCGATCGAGGCGCCGCATCCCGCGCACAGGCGATGACCGCCCGAGAGCTTCTCAGGAGAGTGCGTGAGTTCCTTGAGGGTTGCCATGTGGTGTCCCTCCTATCGGGTGCCGAGATACTGCATGGCCTGAGGCTGAGCAGCACCCGATGCGATGTCGGTCAGGTCGGTGTAGACGCGCTCGATCAGTTCGGTCCTGACATCCGAGCCACCCAGGCCGTAGATGTAGTTGACCACCGGAACGCGGGTCTCGAGATCGTAGAGCGCGCTGCGGACCTCAAGGTAGAGCGGACCACCCTCGGCACCGAAGCTCTCAGAGCGGTCGAGCACCGCGACGGCCTTGATGCCGGCGAGTGCGCGACGGATCTCCTCGCCCGGGAACGGACGGAAGACGCGGACCTTGAGTACGCCGGCCTTGATGCCCCGTGCGCGC
>CAYXQU010000184.1:0-4146 GCA_964467305.1 uncultured Eubacteriales bacterium | reverse complement strand
TTTCTTTCTGTGCGACACGGGGCACGGTCGAATTACCGTGAAAGCCCCGGGTTAGCGCCTAAGGGCGGTTGCAGACCGGGTGTCTTCTCGTGTGCGCTGTCGACGCGGGCCTCGGTGAATATGCGCGGCTCCCGAGGCCCGGAGGTCAGTTGATCGGTCGAATGCGAGCCAAGCGTTCTGCGACAGCGTTCCAGTCGGGCACCTCCGTTAGGTGACTCCAAGAGAACCGCAGTGCACCGTGAATATCATCCTCCGGAAGCCCCATCGCGACGAGGACGTGGCTGGGATCGTAGCTCTGAGAGGTGCATGCGGAGCCGTTGGACACCGCTACCAGGTCTTTGAGTGCAACGATCGCCGCTTCTGAGTCGATACCCGGTACGGAGAAGTTCAAAGTATGGGGCATGAGGTGACTGGAATCGCCGTTTATCGTCACCCCTAGAGGTTCGAGGGCGGCGAGCAAACCAGCACGTAACCGCAGGCAATGGTCTTCTCGAGCTTGGTGGTCGGCCAAGGCACGGGAGACAGCGGTACCGAGTCCGGCGATCAACGCGACTGGGAGCGTCCCGGGGCGCAGGTTGCGTTCTTGACCCCCACCTAGCACGAGGGGCTGGAGCGGGATCCGCTTGTACCCGCGCCGTCTCATTATGAGGGCGCCGATTCCCTTGGGTGCGTAGAGCTTATGGCCGGACACGCTGATCAGGTCGATTCTAGGGTGTCGGACCGCGGAAGGGATCTTCCCGAATGCCTGTGCTGCGTCGACATGGAAGTACGCATCGTGTGCTTCGAGCGCTTCGGCGAGATCATCGATCGGCTGAACGACCCCGGTCTCGTTGTTTGCTGCCATGACCGAGACCAGGGATGTGTCTTCCCTTAAGGCGTCTGCGATGGCCTCAGGATCGACCTGCCCACCCGATGTCGGCGGGACCAGAGTCACTTCGAATCCCCTGTCTCGGAGACGCGCGAGGGGCTCCAACACAGCCTTGTGCTCGATCAGCGTACTTACGATGTGCCTCCGCCTGCTCTTCATAGCATGTTCTTCGAGACCGAGGATTGCCAGGTTGTTGCTCTCGGTCGCTCCGCTTGTGAAGATCACCTCTTCGGGCTTCGCTCCTGCGCCTGCGGCTACTTCCTCGCGGGCACGGTTGACTCGTTCCTTCGCCCGCTGGCCGTACAGGTGGGTGCGACTCCCCGCGTTGCCGAACTCGACCTCGAGGTACTTCGTCACTTCTTGCATGACAGTGGGGTCAATGGGGGTCGTAGCGTTGCAGTCCAGGTACACGGGGAGGCCACGTCCATGCGACGGTGGATGGTCGTTCGTGTCGGAGTCCGCAGCTATGGTCATGCTCGCAACTGTACGCGTGGAACTCGACAACTGTACGTTTCAGATTCGAGCATGTTCGGATGTACGATTCCGTACTAGGAGACCGTGGAGCATGGGGAGTAGGTATGGCAAGCAGGGCGGCTAGCGCGCGGACGTCGAGCCCAGACTTCGAGTACGTCTTCCCTGCGATCCGAGGGATCCAGGCCGGTCGAGAGTACTACGTCACAATGTGCCCGCTGAGGATGATCCCGCGGTTGTTCCTCTTCGATGACGAAGAGCTGCTACCAGAGATGCGTGCCCAGCGGACGCTGAACAAGTCGCGTGTGCCAGAGATCGCACAGTACATCGTCGACAATGCGGACAGCTATGTGTTCTCAGCGCTGACCGCATCTGTGAATGCCGATGTGAACTTTGAGACATTCGGCGAGGGCAACGGTCCGAGCGATCGTGTAGGAACCCTGCGAATCCCTATGTCCGCGAAATTCGTGATTAACGATGGACAACATCGCCGAGCGGCCATCCAGGAAGCTATCAGTCTTAACCCGGAACTGGGCGATGAAACGATATCGATTGTGTTGTTCATCGACGTGGGGTTGAAGCGATGCCAACAGATGTTCGCAGACTTGAACCGCTATGCCATCCGGCCTGCCAAGTCGATCAGCGTACTGTACGACCATAGGGACGAAATGTCCGCGATCACTCGAGTGGTGGTATTCACTTCAGAATTCTACCGAGACCTGACCGAAACCGAGTCGAGCAACCTTGCAGCCCGCTCGAGGAAACTGTTCACCCTTTCGGCGCTCTACAGTGCAAATCGTGCTTTGCTGGACGGAATGGACGATATTCCATTCGATAAGCGCGTTGAGCTCGCAGGTGCTTACTGGAGTGCGGTGGCAAAGTACATGCCCGAATGGGGACAGGTACGAGCGCGCGATGTGAGTGCTGGTGAAGTAAGGCGCGACTTCATTCATAGTCACGGGATCGTACTGCACTCACTTGGCAAGATCGGAAATGCAATCCTGCGAAAAAGTCGTGATAAAAGGAATTGGGACAAGACCCTGCGGCATCTTTCGGAAATCGACTGGCATCGATCGAATACTGCACTGTGGGAGGGCCGCGCAATGTCAGGTGGCCGGGTCTCCAAGAGCGCAGGAAATTTATTGTTGACCACCTCGCTGATGCGGCAACGTCTGGGCTTGCCGCTCCCGGAGGACGAGCAGCGAGCTGAGAACGCTTTCACCAGAGGAGAGTCATGACCCGGAACCTCCCCATCCGACCGAAGTCTGCCTTCGATGATCACGGGTTGACCGGAACGCTCGACGCGTTGATTGAGCGAACGCAGGCCCTGTATCTGGAAGACGGTATCCCGTGGGTCGTAGGATATTCCGGAGGAAAGGACTCGACAGCTGTCCTCCAAATCGTCTGGCTGGCGCTCGCCGGACTACCTGCCGAGCAGCGCACAAAGACTGTTCACGTCATCAGTACCGATACTTTGGTGGAGAACCCGGTTGTAGCAGCATGGGTGACGCATTCCTTGGACATGATGGCCGATGCTGCGTCGGAGCAGGAGCTTCCGATCGAACCTCATCGCCTCACGCCTACCGTCGCGGACACGTTCTGGGTGAACCTGGCCGGACGTGGCTACCCTGCACCCAGGCCGAAGTTTCGGTGGTGTACCGAGCGACTGAAGATCAAGCCTTCGAACAATTTCATTACCAGCATGGTGAAGTCGCACGGTGAGGCCATCCTTGTGCTTGGCACTCGAAAGGCCGAAAGCTCGGGTCGGTCACACCGAATGTCTGAGCTCGAGGCTCGACGGATCCGGGACATGCTCAGTCCGAACGACTCGCTCCCCAATTGCCTGGTCTACTCGCCTGTCGAGAACTGGTCGAACGACGACGTGTGGACCTTCTTGATGCAGACCAAGAATCCGTGGGGGTACTCCAACAAGGAACTCCTAACCATGTACCAGGGAGCATCCGCCGATGGTGAATGTCCCCTTGTCGTCGACTCATCCACTCCAAGTTGTGGCGATAGTCGATTCGGTTGTTGGACTTGTACTCTCGTGGAGAAGGATAAGTCGATGTCGGCGATGATCCAGAATGATGAGGAGAAGGAGTGGATGCTACCGCTCCTGGAACTTCGGGATGAGCTTGATGTCGCGGATGACCGACACCTGCGCGATTTCCGTCGCATGAATGGTTCCGTACAACTATTCCACGGTCGCCCAATCCCGGGTCCGTACACTCAGGAGTCCCGAGAACGATGGGTACGTCGACTGCTGGAGGCTCAAACATGGATTCGTGAAAATGGCCCTGATTATGTGCAGGGACTAGAGCTGATCACCCTGGCTGAGCTGGAAGAGATCCGACGCATATGGGTGGTGGACAAGCACGAGTTCGAGGATAACCTTCCGACGATTTATAGAGAGGCGACCGGCGAGGACTACCCGGGCCGACCGCTGGACGAACATCTTCCCCTGGGGCCCGACACCGTCGAAATTCTCCAAGAGGTGGCGGGTGATGACCGCCTCCATTTCGAGCTCGTGCGCGAGCTCCTGGACATTGAACAACGGCATCGAGCTCAAGCAAGGCGTGCGGGTTTGTTTGATTCTCTCTCCAAGGCCTTGCGCCGGGGCTTTTATTCGAGCGAAGAGGATGCACTTGAGCGGGCGAACCAAAGAGTCGCCGCTATGGAGCGGCCAACAGATGCCACGCAACCCGATGACTTGGATTTGGCAGATGGATATGTGCGTCAGATTCAGACGGAGGCCAGCCAGTGATTCTTGACGAACTCGTACTCCAGAACGTCGGCACGTTTTCGGG
>CAYXQU010000183.1:0-4153 GCA_964467305.1 uncultured Eubacteriales bacterium | reverse complement strand
GCCACGGGCGCGGCGGGGATGGGAGCGGGTCTCGAAGCAGCTGCAGCGGCCGGGGAACCGGTCGCGACCCTCCACGTACCCGGCGTCGCCGACGCGATCGTCTTGGGCGGTGAGCGCACGGTTATCGGCAGGCTCAAGTCCTGCGACGTGTGTTTGGGCGATGCCAACGCGTCGCGCCAGCATGCCGCGGTAGAGCGAGAGGGCTCGGGCTGGGTGCTTGTCGACCTGGGTTCGACCAACGGTACCCTGCTCAATGGCGAACAGGTCGACCGCGTCCGTCTGCGCGATGGCGACGTGATCACGGTGGGCGTTTCTCAGATCACCTACCACGAGTCCGGGAGCTGATACGACGCCGTGATCGATGTCGCACTGCTCGCCGGTAGACTCGTACTGCTGGCTTTGTTGTACCTGTTCTTGTTCGCGGCGGTTCGCACCGGGATAGGGCTGGTCTCCGGCCAACGCATGGCGTCCTCATCCGGCGGCTTCGTGCTTCAGGTCGTGCAGGGGCCCCAGCCGCTGAAGGGCACGCGAGTCCCGGTCAATGGCCCGGTGGTCATCGGCCGCTCGCCTGGCGCCGACATCGTCGTGGGCGACGACTTCGTCTCGGGCAGGCACGCGCGGGTCGTCTTGGCCGGCGACGAAGCGGTCCTCGAAGACCTGGGCTCGACAAACGGAACGCTGCTCAACGGGCAGCGGATCTCGGTCCCTCAGCACCTGCGCCCCGGTGACACCATCGACGTCGGTGCCGTGCGTATCAAGGTCGACCGATCGTGAGCGCCCGCACCACACAGAAGTGGTTCGCGCTGACCGACACCGGTCGCGTGCGAGCCCACAACGAGGACACCGTCCTGGCCGAACCCCCGCTGTTCGTGGTCGCTGACGGGTTGGGCGGGCACGAGGCCGGCGAGGTCGCGAGCTCGATCGCCGTCGAGACCCTGCGCGATCATGCGCCGCGCCGCGCGGATGCGGCTGCGCTCGCGCGGGCCGTGAAGGCTGCCAACAAAGAGGTTCTGCGCGCCGCCAAGGAAGGCGTGGGCCGAGCAGGCATGGGCACCACGCTCACCGCCGCGATCGTGGAGGGCGGCCACATAGCCCTGGCTCACGTGGGCGACTCGCGGGCCTACCTGCTTTCCGGCGGCGAGCTGCGACAACTGACACGCGATCACTCGATGGTCGCCGATATGATGCGCCGCGGGCAGATCACCGAGGCCGATGCTCGCGTCCACCCCAACCGCAGCGTCATCACGCGGGCGCTGGGCACGGATTCCGAGATGATCGCAGACCCGTACGAGATCGAAGCCGGTGTGGGCGACCGGCTGCTGCTGTGCAGCGATGGGCTCACCGGCATGCTTGACGATGCCCGCATCGCCGAGGTGCTCAGATCCACTCGCGAGCCGGCCGATGCCGCGTCGCAACTCATCGCCGCAGCCAACGAGGCGGGCGGCTACGACAACATCAGCGTGGTCATCGTCGATATCGAGACCGCCGCGGGCGCCTCTCGTGGCGTGCGCGCCGCCGACAGCGTGATGCGCAGCTGGGTGGCGGCGGTGCTGTGGGTGCTCGCAGCGTTGGCACTCGTGGCCGCGACCGCGTACGGGACGTACCTCTACGCCCAGCGCCGGGCGTTCGTCGTGTCGCAAGGCGGCTCCGTCGCGGTGTACCAAGGCGTGCCCGGCGAGCTTGCAGGGCTCGAACTGCGCTGGCTGCAAGATACCGTGGTGGTCGACACGGCCACGCTGACGCTGGGAGAACGCACACGGTTGGAGCAGGGCATCCGTTTCGACAGCCTGGATTCTGCACTGGAGTACGCTCGCTCGCTCGAGTCATCGCCAACGCCATCGGAGTGACCATGCGATCACGCAGGACAACCGAGCTGCTCTTGCTGCTGGCGGCGGCGTTGCCGGTGCTCCTGGTCTTCGCGCTCGTCGAGACGCAGTCGGCGCGCGCCTTCACCTGGGAGTCCCTCGCCGTTCCCGGCGCACTTCTGGGCGCGTTCGTCGCGGCCCATCTGGCCGTCAGGCGGTTCGCCCCGCAGTCCGATCCGGCGATGCTTCCCACCGCGTTCGCCCTCTCGGGGCTGGGCCTTGCCTTCGTCACCCGGCTCGACTCAGAGCTCGCCTCAAGCCAGATCGTGTGGCTGTTCGTGGGGGTCGTCGCGCTGATCGTGACCCTGATCGCGGTCCCCTCGCTTGAGCGGCTCGCCCGCTACAAGTACACGATCATGCTCGCCGGCATCGTCTTGCTCGTCATGCCGGCGATCATCGGCCGTGAGATCAACGGCGCGAAGCTGTGGATCAAGCTGGGCGGCTTCACCTTCCAGCCCGGGGAGCTCGCCAAGATCGCGATCGTGTTGTTCCTCGCCGCCTACCTCGCCGAGAACCGAGAGATGCTCTCTGTGTCTACGCGGCGCATCCTTGGCCTGAAGCTCCCCGAGCCGCGAACGCTGGGGCCGCTGTTGCTCATGTGGCTCGTCTCGCTGTTCGTGCTGGTCTTCGAGCGTGACCTGGGTTCATCGCTGCTGCTGTTCGGAATCTTCCTCGTGATGATCTACGTGGCCACCGGCCGTGCCGCCTACGTGGTGGTGGGCCTGGGACTGTTCGGCGTGGGCGCCTTCGCGGCCTGGCGGATGTTCGATCACGTCCAGTCGCGTGTTTCGATCTGGCTCGACCCCTTCGCCGATGCGACCGGACGCGGCTACCAGCTCGTGCAATCGCTGTTCGCGCTTGCTGCGGGGCGCACCATCGGGACCGGCGTGGGGCAAGGGCTGCCCACCCGCATCCCCTTCGTGGAGACCGACTTCATCTTCACCGCCATCGGCGAGGAGCTGGGGCTTCTTGGTGGCTCGGCGGTCGTGTTGTGCTTCCTGGTTCTGTGTATCCGCGGCTTGTCCACCGCCGCTCGCGCCAGAAGCGACATGGCGGCGTTCACCGCGGTTGGGCTGGTCGCGTCGATCGGCCTTCAGGCCTTCGTGATCGTGGGCGGGGTCACTCGGCTCATCCCGCTCACCGGAGTCACCCTGCCGTTCGTGAGCTACGGCGGCTCATCGCTTCTGTCGACCTTCATCGCGCTGGGGCTTCTGCTGCGCGCCGGAGACGATGCGACCGGCATCGAGACCGAGATGCAGACCACCTCCACCGACATGGGCGTCTTGGGCCGCGTGGCGCTGGGGCGCCGCCTCACCCGGTTCGCGACGGTCCTCTCGCTGATGCTGGCGGTGCTCGTGGCGAACCTCACCTGGATCCAGGTGGTGCAGGCACGATCGCTCACCAATCACGCCGCGAACACCCGAAACCTCGCCGAGCAGGCCAGGAGCGACCGCGGCTCGATCGTCACCCGCGACGGCACGGTGTTGGCCGAGTCGGTGCCTGCGGGCCGGTCCACCTACGAGCGTCACTACCCTGAAGGCACTCTCGCTGCCCACGTGGTGGGCTACCACTCGCTTCGCTACGGACGCTCGGGTGTCGAGGCGGCAGCCAACGACATGCTCGCCGGCGCGCGCGCCTTCGAGACGTGGGCCGACGTGATCGACGGGGCGACGGGGCGCCCGGTGACCGGCGCCGATGTGCAGCTCACCATCGACTCGGATGTCCAGCGTGCGGCTCAGCGCGCACTCCGGGGCGAGCGAGGCGCCGTTGTGGTGCTCGACCCGCGCAGCGGAGCGGTGCTCGCCTCGGCATCGGCGCCCTCCTATGACCCCGGTGACGTCGACTCTCAGTGGGACGAGATCTCCTCGGCAGATGAAGGGGCGGCGTTGCTCGACCGGAGCCGGCAGGCCCTCTACCCGCCGGGCTCGACGTTCAAGGTCGTGACGCTCACCGGCGCGCTGGGCAGCGGTACCGCCACGCTCGACGACACCTACCCCGGTCCCGGCACGCTCGAGATAGGCGGAGCGCCCGTCACCAACTTCGAGGGCGGCAGCTACTCCAAGGTCAGTCTGCTGGATGCCACAGCGCGCTCGGTCAACACCGTCTTCGCGCGGGTCGCCGTCGATCTTGGGGCGCGCGGTCTGGTGGAGCAGGCCAACCGCTTCGGCTTCGGCTCGTCGCCCGGCTACGAGCTTCCCGCCAAGGCATCGCTCATGCCCGACCCCGCCGAGATGACCGAGTGGGAGACCGCGTGGGCCGGCGTGGGCCAGCCGGTGGGCGAACACGAG
>CAYXQU010000182.1:0-4153 GCA_964467305.1 uncultured Eubacteriales bacterium | reverse complement strand
TACGAGCCCCGCACCCGTGAACCACCGCGCGGGCGCTCCCTCGATGGTGCGGATCTCAAGCGACCCGTCATCGGCCAACCGGACAGCGACGATGCCGCCGGCGGTAGCCGGACCGCCACAACCAATCCCCGCGCCTTCGAAGGCGGGGCCGGCGGGGCCGGACGTCGCGATCAGCCCCTTGCCGGATGCCAGCACGACCTCAGCGTTGGTTCCCACGTCGATGAGCATGGCCGGGCCGGGGCCCGAAAGCAGCTCGGTCGCAAGTGCCCCGGCCAGCGCGTCGCCGCCCACAAACGCACCGAGTGGAGGAAGCACCGTGGACTGGGCGGACTGAAGCCTGGCGTCTCTGAAGCCCTCACGTAGCACCTGCGGCCACGGTTCGGGCGCCGTGAAGGGTGCCGTGGACAGCGTGTCCACCGGTATTCCCTGCACCAGCGCCCCCATCGCGGTGTTCGCAGCGATCATCACCAGTTCGACACTCGTGGTGGTATCGCCCAGCGCGGCGACGATAGCGGCTTCGATGGAGTCCCGCGCCAGCTGCTCAAGCACCGGCCCCTGTCCCGCGTAAGCTGCCGAGATCCTCGACATGACGTCTGCGCCGAAGGACCTCTGTTCATTGGCGGTGACGGCACGGCCGAGCTCCCGCCCGGTGCGGGCATCCACGACCGCGGCGACCACCGTGGTGGTACCCAGGTCGACTCCCACTGCCAGTCGGCTCCCCGGCGGTACCTCGCCTGAAGCGCCACCGGTCACCCGCGACCTGATGAGCGGTCGGACCGTCACCGGGCCACACACTCTCGCCCGGCAGGCAAGCCTCAGGTTCCCGGAATCGGGTCCCAGCGATCGCCTCTCCAGCTCGTCGGCGGAAGCCACCTCGCCCGAGAGGATCCGGACCCCGCACGCGCCGCACGTGCCTCGGCCCGCGCACGTCGCCTCGATCGCGACGCCCGCGGCCTTCGCAGCATCCAGAACGGTCACGCCCGTCTCGACCCACGCGGTGCGCCCCGAGGGGTCGAAGGTGACCGGGACTTCGGCCATCGCCAGGACCTCTACTCGAAGGTGACCATGCCGTGCGCCATGGCCCGTCCACCCATGACATGCACGTGCAGGTGACCTACGGTCTGATTGGCGTCGGCGCCGTTGTTGATGATCACGCGGTAGCCGGTGTCAGCGATGCCCTTCTCGGCGGCGACGCGGACCACGGCGCGCAGCAGCGCCGAGCGCATCTCATCTGCTACGGCATCGCCCAGATTGGCATGGTGTGTCTTAGGGATGACCAGGGTGTGCACCGGTGCTTGCGGCGAGATGTCGTCGAACGCGAGGACGTAGTCGTCTTCGTAGACCGGCGTTGCGGGTATCTCCCCGGACACGATCTTGCAGAACAGACACTCCGACATTCTCACTCCCCTCCGCTCTCGCTGTCGCTTTCCTGCTCGAGTTCACCGATGAGTACCGTCACGCGCTGCTGCGCGTCGGCCAGCTTCGATTGCAGCGCCCGCAACAACGCGACACCGCGCTCGTAGGCACTCAGGCTGGCCTCCAATTCCATCTGTCCCGATTCCAACCGGGACACGATGGACTCCAGCTCAGCGAGCGCCTCGCCGAACTGCAGGTCTACGGGGTTCTTGATCTCATCACTCATGCGTCCTCCCTCACTACCTCTGTCACGGTAGCACCGATTCGTCCGTCAGCGACGCGAATCACGACGTTGTCGCCCGCGCTCACGTGAGCCACGCTGCTCACCACCTTCGTCCCGACATCACGAAACGTCGCCGAGTAGCCCCGCGACAGGATCGCGAGCGGCGAGAGCGCCTCGAGGCTGGCCGCAGCTACACCGATGCGGTTGCGCGGTCGTTCAAGCAGCCGCGGAGCCGCCGAAATGAGACGGGCATGCAAGTACTCGGTCCTCTGTGCATCCTTTGCCACCCGCTCGGGCAACGCCCGCTCGAGCTTGATGCGTGCGACATCGAGCGCTTGCGCCGCTGACCCCAGGATCGTGTGGGGGTCGCTGAGCACCGGACGGCTCGCCAACGAACGCAGACGCACGGCATCGGAATGGAGACGGTGCTCAAGGGCCCTCGCCAAGGCACGCTGCTCGCGAACCACCAGTGCGTCCAGATCGTTGATCGCCGGCGTGCACGCTTCAGCAGCCGCGGTGGGAGTCGATGCCCGCAGGTCGGCCACCATGTCGGCGATGCAGGTGTCGGGCTCGTGTCCTATGCCCGTGACCACCGGCACGGAAGACGAGATCACGGCTCGGGCAACGAGCTCGTGGTTGAAAGGCATCAGGTCCTCGTAGGAGCCCCCACCTCGCACAAGCAAGATGACGTCGGGCTTGGACTCCTGCGCCACGCGAAGCCCCTCGGCGATCGCCTGCGCAGCGCTCTCCCCTTCTACCTGCACTCCCGCCACCAGCAGCTCGGCCAGCGGGTAGCGCCTGCGAAGCGTGCGTATCACATCGTGAACCGCCTTGCCGCGCGGCGAGGTGACGACTGCGATGCGCAGCGGATAGCGAGGCAGCGGCCGTTTGCGCTCCGGCCTCATGAGGCCCTCTGACTCCAGGCGGGCGGCCAACTGTGCGACCTCCATGCGGAGCCTGCCCTCACCGGCAAGTGCAAGACGGCGTACGGTGAACTGCATCCTGCCCTTGGGCACGTATGCCGAGAACTGGCCGGTCAGCTCGACCAACATGCCGCAACGAAGCTGGATGCCACTGGCGAGGTAGGTATCGCGCCACATGAGGCACGGCATCGCAGAGCCACCATCAGCGACGGTGAAGTAGGCCGCCTTGTATCCAGGTTGGTCGTTGAACTCGGAGACCTCGCCCACAACGCGCAGGCGTACAGCCTCAAGTGCCTGCTTCGCGAGGCCCATCGCCTCGCTCACAGAGAGTGCCCGATCGTCAGCCACAGCTCATCCCCTCGTCTATCGGGCGATTCTATCAGCAGGCACCGACACGAGGGAGTCGTGCCGCGATCGGCTCGTGAGTCAGTCTCGGCGACCCACCACGCCAACCCAGTACAGCAACTGCATGACCGAGATCAGCGCCGCCGCCACGTAGGTGAGCGAGGCCGCGGTCAGCACGTTGCGTGCGCCGGATATCTGCTCTTGCGGCAGGGTGCCGGTCGTCGTGAGCGCACCCATGGCCCGGCTCGACGCATCGAACTCGACGGGTAGCGTCACCAGCTGGAACAGCACCGCGAGCGCGAACGCCGCCACGCCGATCCACGCGATCTGCAGCACGCCGATCCACATACCCACGAGGATCAACAGCCAGGAGGCTTGCGAGCCGAAGTTCGCGGCGGGAACCAACGCACCCCGTATCTTCGCCGGTGCGTAGCCACGCGCATGCTGAACGGCGTGGCCCGCCTCGTGCGCCGCGACGCCAGCGGCAGCCACCGTGCGACCGTTGTAGACATCGGTCGACAGGCGCAGTACATCGGCGCGGGGGTCGTAGTGGTCGGTCAGGTGGCCGGAGACCATCTCGATGCCAACAGAGTGCAGCCCTTCCGAGTCAAGCATCAGCCGAGCCACCTCGGCACCACTGCGTCCGGTGGCAAGGCCAACGCGGCTCCACTTCCGATAAGCGCTGTTCACGTAGCCTTGGGTGATGAAGCCCAGCGCAAGTGCGACGAGCATGATGACCAGATACTGAGGGTCGAAATACACCGCTTCACACTCCTCGTGCGGTAGGTGGGCGCAGCTCTTGGATAGAGGATGGTAGCAAGCGCCGAACCACGCGACGGCACGGCGGGCTTACTCTTCGCTAAATCTTCAGAACTTTCAGCTGTCCGTCAACAAGCGTCAGGGACAAACGGCCTTCGATCAGATCGACCAGTTCATTCCCCACCATCGAACCGCGCCACCCCTCAAGCAGCGGGCTGCCCTCACGTTCGCCGCCGGCGAGTCGCTCGATGTCCTCGCGGGCAGCCAACAACGGCATCGCGACGCCATGCTCGCGCGCCCGAAGCCTGACCAACGCGACCATCAGGTCGATGGCGCCGTCGACATCTCCATTGAGGCGCTTCTTCTTGGGCAGGGAGGGCAGATCGCACTCGGGCACCGCCACACCGGCGACAACCGCGTCCAGGATGCCGCGCACGGCTCCCTTGCCCACCTTGTCGGACACGCCTCGGATATCGCTGAGCTCTGT
>CAYXQU010000181.1:0-4158 GCA_964467305.1 uncultured Eubacteriales bacterium | reverse complement strand
GATGCGCGTTCAGGATGATTCTACCTTCTGGCGTTCTGCTCGATGCGCTTGTTAGCCAGTACCATCGCGCCTAGCTCATCCCGCGGAACCCGATCCAGAAGGCGACGAGGAAGATGAGGGGGTCGCCCAAGGCGATGAAAGTCGCGTCGAACAACACGACAAACGAGGTGACCACGCCTGCTATGACGACAGGAGCGACTGATAACCATGGGTTCGGACGGGCGAGTGATACGGCCCAACCAGCCGCGTAACCGACCATGGCCAGCGGAACGATATAGGCGCCGGCCACAAGCGTTGAGACCAGCTCACCGCCGAGCGCGTCGGTCGACCAGAGGAACCCGCCGAGCAGCCCAGCCCCTGTCACGAGGGCCGCGCCGATCAAGCCGAGTGCTAGCGATCCGAGCCAGCCGGTGTGGAATCCTGCTTGATCGTCGCTTGCATCTTGCGTCATCGGACCTCGTATCTGGCTAACGTTGTTGCGCATGAGCAGACGCCGATGCGCTGTCAGTTCAGTCTACCTTCTGGCGTTCTGCTCGATGCGCTTGTTCGATTCCACGCAACCGGTCAGACGCGGTCTTGCCAGTAGCCGGGCCGACGACTCTGATGGGCGACGGCCGACACCGCTATGTGCTTGCCGTCCGTCCAGTACAGGACCGAGTACGGATAGCGATCGAGAACGAGCTTGCGCGTCTCACCGAGAAGGACCGGACACGACTCAGGGAACTCGACAAGTCCGGACAGCGCCGTCTTGACCGCATCGATGAACTTCGCGCCCAGTCCAGGCGACTCCAGGTCATAGAAATCCGCGGCTTCCTCCAACTCGCGCTCAGCCGAGGGCTCGAAGGAGATGAGATCGGTCACGCGGGGCGCTTCGCGCGCAACCGAGCGAACACCTCGTCCGCCGGGATCAGCTTCGTGGTGCCGGACTCGACGTCGTGGCGGCGCCGCTCTGCCTCTTCAAGCCACAGGCGCTCGACCTCTGACTCCGACAGTTCGTCAAGGCTGACCAGCAGCTGCCGAGCGAGGTCGGCGCGTTCGGTCGGGGCGAGACGCATCGCCTCACGCTTGAGCTCGTCGATCGTCATGCGCGCCTCACCTCTCCACCTCGTGTCATCGCAACAATCATACCGCGTTGAGGTCGACATCTCCCAGTGTGAATCGAACGTGTTGCGCATGAGCAGACGCCCGTGCGCTTTCGGTCGATTCTACCTTCTGGCGTTCTGCTCGATGCGCTTGTTAGACACACCGGCCGCAACCAGCTCGCGCCCCAAAGCAGCAACGAATACAACCACCAACACCGACGACACGTAGTCCGCCGGCCTCGTGATGTCGACACCGACCGATCCGCCGAACAGCGTCGCGATTCCGAAGCCAGCCCAAACTAGCCCGAGCCACATGACCCACGGCGCGAACAGGCGCGAGCGCCACAGTCCGACAGCGAAGAAGAGCACTGCGAGTGCCCCCAGAATCGCGAGCACGTCATAGGCGATAGGAATCGAACCGATGACCCACTCGACCACCTGAGGCATGGCGGACAAACCGAGGCTCCCGAAAACCGCCACCGGTAGCCAACATGCGAGTGCGATCAGCATCCAGCGCCTGCCAGGCGTGTCGCGAACGATGGGCCAGAGAAGAGCGAACAGAACGACCCACAGCAACGCGTACAAGTAGCTCCGCAGCAGGTTGGGCAGGAACACGAACGGGTCGGTCCCGACGACTTGATCGAGCATCTTGAGCTCAAGGCCGGACAGTTCGAAGGCCATCCCGAGAACCACAAGTGCAGCGATGGCGAACGCGACTGCGCCCGCAGCGCGTGGTCTGTGCTGGTTCATCAGTGGCCCCCCAGGTTGTGTCTAACGTGTTGCGCATGAGCAGACGCTGCTGCGCTTGCTTCCGAGAATACCGTACGCGTTCTGCTCGATGCGCTTGTTAGAACGGGCCCCCGAGACTCAGGCCGCCGTCCACGGGTGGATCTTCTCGAGCTCGTGGGCAAGTCGCTCGTGCGCGACCTCGGTGTCGTAGGCGGCCTGGGCGCGCAGCCAGTAACCGTCAGACAGTCCGAAGAACCGGCACAAACGCAAGTCCGTGTCCGCCGTGATCGAGCGGCGACCCGCCACGATCTCGCCGATGCGGGTCGCCGGCACTCCGATCTCCTTCGCGAGGCGGTACTGCGAGATGCCCATGGGGAGCAGAAACTCCTCGAGCAGCAGCTCGCCGGGGGTCACGGGTGCCAATGTGGTCGCCATATCCATCACCTCTAGTGGTAGTCCACGATCTCGACGTCTTGCGGTCCGGCCGCGGTCCATACGAAGCACACGCGATACTGGTCGTTGATGCGGATGCTGTGCTGTCCGGCGCGGTCGCCCTTGAGCGCCTCGAGCCTGTTTCCGGGAGGGACCCTCAGGTCATCGAGCCGACCTGCGATCTCGAGCTGGCGGAGCTTGCGCCGGGCGACCGATTCGAAGGCGACATAGCGCTTGACGCGCTTGCCGCCGGCCAGAGCCTCAGTGTCGGAGTCACGGAACGAGACGATCATGGGCCGATGATAACGCCGCGCGTGCATAACGTCAAGCGTTACTATTGCACTCCCCGCTCCCGGAGGGCGGTTATGGGCCTCGTTCTAACGTGTTGCGCATGAGCAGACGCCGATGCGCTCTCAGGTCGATTCTACCTTCTGGCGTTCTGCTCGATGCGCTTGTTAGAAGTCAGCCGTAGCGCTGTCAGCTTGCCTTCTCGAGCCGCTCAGCGATCCACACCTTGATGATGGACTGCCGAGTCACCCCCAGGCGGCTCGCCTCACGGTCCAGAGACTCCACCATCCACACGGGGAAGTCGACATTCACACGCTTCTGCTCACGGTTGGGCCGCGTCTTTGTCGACAGGTCGAACTCGTCGATGACATCGTCGACACCCTCGTCGAACTTCCTGTCCAGGTCACTCGCCTTCATACGCCTGCACCTCCCGAGGTCGCGACCTTCTGACCGAGATCAGCCGGATGGTCTCACTTCGATGCGTCGCGATCGCCGACCAGTGCCGGCCGCCGATCCTGCCGATGAACAATGAGCGTGGCTCCACATCCGAGCGGGCACTGAGCCGCAGCAAGTCGCCGTCGAGCCACAGGTCCTGCGCCTCAACGAAGTCGATGCCGTGCTTGGCCTTGTTGGCGCGGCTCTTCGCGTCGTCGTACTCGAAGGTGTGCTGCATCTCGCCCCTTCAGTTCATCAACGGTATAGAAACTATACCCTAATGGCGCACCGGTCAACCGAGGGGAGGATGTGGCTGTACTTCTAACGTGTTGCGCATGAGCAGACGCCGATGCGCTTTCAGGATGATTCTACCTTCTGGCGTTCTGCTCGATGCGCTTGTTAGCCAGATCTCAGTCGCCTGATACCACTAGCTGGGGCTCGAAGACACCGACCTGGCGGCCGTTGACACTGATCACCGAAGCCCCGCTCCACTCGACGCGAGGCTCCGCCCCATCCGGGCCGAGGTAGACCTGCTTGCGGACGAGCGGAAGAAACCGAGGGACCACATAGACCTGCCAGTGGTTCGAACCCATTGCTCCGACCTCCGCGTACCATACAGTTGCCACCATCGTGCCGGTGGGAGAAGCATAGGAGCTACCGCTGGGTGCCGATCCTCCGAGCCCTCCCAGCGCGAGCCCGAGACCCAGGCCGATGACGGCAGACACACCTGCGAAAGCCGAGGGCAACGCCACGCGTCTGCCCCCAAGCAACAGGAAGGCCCCGACTGCCATCAGCACAATCGCCACCGTCGGTGTCTCGCCGACGGAGAAGGCCAGAGTAGATATCACGACCAACGCGCCCTCTGCCACCGAGAGACCGCGCGCCCGCAGGCGGACATCCATCCCAAGAATCACAAGGCCCGCCACATAGAAGGCGAGCTGTAGTCCCACGCCCCACCAAGTGACGGACACGCTCAGGAAGAGTCGAGCCGGGACACTCGCAACCCGCAGCAGCGCCGCAGTAATCAGCAGCGACACGGCGAGGGGTGCCCGATGTGCTTCGCTCCAACGCAAACGGAGTCCCTTGCATTCTGGCTAACGTGTTGCGCATGAGCAGACGCCGATGCGCTTTCGGTCGATTCTACCTTCTGGCGTTCTGCTCGATGCGCTTGTTAGGCAGGCGGATCCTAGCC
>CAYXQU010000180.1:0-4164 GCA_964467305.1 uncultured Eubacteriales bacterium | reverse complement strand
CGTCTGATTTTCGATCACGGCGCTGCTGGCATTCGTCCTGACCAGCCTGCTTCTGGGCAATCGTCAGCGCGCGCGCTTCATCGTCAGCAGCAAGGGTGCCGAGTACCAGGCACAGAAGCGTGAGCGCGTCATCAACCGGCTCGCGTTTCTCGGCGGCCTGCTGGCCCGCAATGCGTCGGCAGCCGGTGCCGGTGCGCTTGCCGCCTCGCGCGAACAACTGCTGGTCCCGTGGGCCGAGGTGGACAAGGTCGTGGTGCACGAGCGTGCGCACGTGATCGAGTTGCGCAACAGCTGGCGCGTGGTCCAGCGGCTGCACTGCCCCACCGAGCAGTTCCCGGCGATCGTCTCGGCGGTCATCTCGTATCACGAGGCCGCGCACGCCAGGCAACCCACCTCGAGCTGACGGACCGCCTAGATCAGCTCGGCTTCCAGCAGCGCCTTCTTCGCCTGGTTCCGTCCGGCGCCCAGCATGAACTTGTACTTCTTGTCCGGGGTCTTGATGATCAGATACTCGTTGCCGCTCGCGCCGGACTCATAGTCGCCCGTCCCGGTCTTGAGCTTCGTCTTCGTGATCGTCGAACGCTCGATCGCGAAGTTCTCGGTGGCCTCGGCAAGCGCTTGTTCCGGGGGCATGGTGAGGTAGCTTTCGGCAAGAGCCGAGTAGGCGCCCAGCTGGGAGCCCCACTGACCGAAGAACCCCTTGCCCTCGGACTTCGCGGAGTCGCGCGCGTCGAGCACGAGCTGCTTCATGCGCTGGTTGGTGATGAAGACGCCGATGATCCGTCGCTCGGTGAGCACCAGGATGTAGGGCTTGGTCTTGACCCCCATGAAGCCGGCCTGGAGCATCGCGTTAGGAATCACCGAGAAGACGTGCTCGCCACCGGTATAGGGCACGCTCATGGCAGGTGCAGGCGCTTCGGCAGGAGTAGCCGCAGAGGGCGGGGGCTGCGGAGGCGAGGCCGGTGCAGCCGCCTGGACCTCGGCCGAGACGCCCGTCGCAGGGGCCTGGGCGCCGCAACCCGTACAGAATCGCGCGCCTGGTGCCAAAGCCGTTCCACATGCCGTACAGAACTTCGCCTGCCCACCCGTCATGGTTGATGCCTCCCTCTCTTGCGTTACCTACCGTTTCCTTACCGATCCAAGCGACGAGAACTGGCCGCTCAGTTTGCTCATGAAATCGCCCAGGCTTGAGTAGCCACCATCTGCAAGTGCCTTCTGTGCACGCTCGACCGCAGCCGGGTCGGTGGAGTTCTTGCCCGCTTCGGCAACCGCCTTCATGGTCTCTTGCATCTTGGGGGGCAGGTCGCCAACGTCGTAGCCTTGTCGGTCATAGCCAGCGCGCACGCCCTCAAGCTGCTCGACGCCCTTACGCGCCTGCGCGAAGCCCTCGGCGGGATGCCCTTTGTCGACCGCATCGGCGACCTTCGCCTCGAACATGCGCCCCAGCCCGTCGGGATCCTTCAGGGTGCTTTGTCCACGCTTCACGAGCTCGATGTTGGGCGTGACCTGCGTCTTGACCATGCTGCCATCGGCGGGGTTCTGCACCCACCCCTGATCGGTGAAGTCGAGGCTGGCCTCCATGTGGCCCTTGTCGGTGGCAAGCTGCTGGTGGCTCTCGGCCCAGTGCCGCATCGCTTCGAGCTCGCTGCGCGTTGGGTTCGCCGGGTCTGCCGCCCGAGGACCACCGGTCGCTTCCGAGAAGGCCTGCGCGGAAGCCCCTTCCCACTGCGACCGCGGGACCTCGATCCATACCTTCTGCCCACTCACCGGGTCGATACCCTCGTAGCACACGCGGAAGTCGCGGTCGGTGTTGAGATCGCTACCGCCCTTGCCGGGGGTTCGGAACTCCAGCACCTTGACGCGCTGGCCGTACATGCCGGGAAGTCGACGTACCGCATCGACCACTTTGGAGTCATGCTGCTGGTAGATCGCGCGACGGGTGTTCTCGAACGCGCGCTGGATCTCAGGCGGTGCATTCTTGAGCTCGCGCACACGCGTGGGGTCGCGCATGATCTCGAGTGCGGTCTGTGGATCCACGTAGCGCAGGCCATCCGGTCCGGTGTAGCTGTTCTCGGCGACTTGGCGAGCCGCGTCCGAGAGCTTGGGCGGCTCGGGCTTCGCGGGCGGCTGTTTGTCTTGCTCGGGCGGCTTCTTACGCGTATCGGCGTCGGCTCCATCCGCGTCCGCAGGCTTGGTGGTGTCTGCCCCGGTCTCGTCCGCCGGCTTCGCGGGATCCTGCCCCAGCCACTTGCGTGCCTCGGCGTCCCAGTCGTCGATCTTGTCGGTGCCCGACTCGTCTGCGGGTTTCACCGGCTCGGTGGGACGCGCGGAATCCGCGTCCGCAGGTTTCGCCGCGTCGGGCACCACACGCGCGGGATCTGCGGCGTCCACGGGGCGTTGGTGGCCGGGCGCGGGTGTGGTGTCGGTGGGCTTCGTGGCATCCACGGGCCGGACGCCGTCGACTGGTTTGGCACCGTCCACCGGGCGTGTCGCGTCGACCGGCCGTCCGCTGTCCGAGGGCTTGGTGCCCTCGACCGTGCGGATCGTCGCGTCTTCGGGCTTGGTCGCGCCGGCGGGCACGCCGGACTCGCGCACCTTGCTGTTGAGCCAGCCTGCCAGCAGCTCCTCGCTCACGTTGAGCGTGACGCTCTTCATCGCTTCGTAGAACGTCTTGCCGTTGTAGAAGTACTCCTTGAAGAAGTGGTAGGCGATGAAGATGGCCCAGCCCTTGGCCTTGCTCGAACCCGGGAGCTTCGCGAAGTTGTCGGGGTCGACGATCTTGCCTTCGCAGATCGCGACGAAGCCGCGCAGCTGGTCGTGCAGCCACTGCTCGGGGGTCTGCCCTTCTCGGTAGGCGATGATCGCCGAGATGATCGTGGGCTTCACGATTTGCGCGCCGAACGCCGCATGCGGCCCCAGGTAGAAGCTCACCACCACACCGAAGGCGATGTCGCCGGCCCACTGCGCCCAGTCGAGCACCACGTAGATGCGGTTGGCCCACGCCTCCTCGGCTTTGTAGCCCTCGGCGCCCTCGGCCAAGATCAGGTCTGCCGAGACGAACCAGATGCGCCTGCGCAGCTCGTAGAGGCCTTCGGCGCCCAATGTCTTGCCGCGCCGCTCGAGGATGTCCATGAGGTCCTTGCGGTAGCGCCAGGGCGTGAACTCCTCGATGATCTTACGGGCGCGGTCGTACTCCTCCTGCCACGCTTTGCTGCCCGGAGCGCTGGGAGGCGTGTCGAGCGTGAGCCGCAGGTCGTAGCCCCACACATCCCGGTCGCGTCCCGGGATCGACACCCATGCAGCGATGGGAAGCCGATCGGTCTTGCCCGGGATCTTCTCGGCGGTCACGAAGCGCCAGACGGCGGTGGGTCCGCGGCCGGTATCGCGCATCTCGGTGAAGGCGGGTTCGAACTTCGCGAAGTCCCAGGCATTGCGCGCGGGTGTGTTCGCTTCCTCGTTGGGTTCGATGACGAGGTTTCGGGCCAGTCCGGCGTCGGGTTCGATGAGCCCGGTGTTGGGATCTTGAACGAAGACCTGGAAACCGATGTCGGTGGGCTTGCCGGAGCCGTCGGCCGCAATGTGGAACGTGCGGTCGACCGACATCGACAGCGTGTCGGCGAACAGCCCTTCGCGGATCGACGAGACCGTCACCGTGCGCTTGAGGTCGTCGAAGCCTTCCGCGGTCGCCGTCACCGAGAAGCGGCTCACCGTCACCGGCTTGCGGAAGTCGGTCTTCGCAGGTGGGCTCTCGGCGAGCGTCACGAGCGTCTTGTCGCCCGCGGCGGGCTCGAAGTGCAACTCGCCCAGCGGCACCTCGCCCTCGTCCCAGACCGCATCGAACTGCCACTGAACGCCGGCGGCGTTCAAGACCTCGGCCTCGAACTCGAAGGTGCGCCCGCACTCTTGGGCGAAGCGCAGCTCGTCGGGGGTGACCTCGAGCTCCGGCAGTGCTTCGCACGGCACCACGGCGGTGATCACGATCTCATCGTCGATCACGGTGGCGGTGATGAGCACCGGCACTTCGGCCGGGGTCGCGAGCTGCTTGTCGGGCTGCGGCGAGCGCGCGATCACGTTGACGGCCCTGCCGCCATCGGTCCACACCACCGGTTCGCTGGTCTCGCCCCAGTCGCCGGGGTAGGTGGAGGTGAAGAAGACGCCCGAGAT
>CAYXQU010000179.1:0-4201 GCA_964467305.1 uncultured Eubacteriales bacterium | reverse complement strand
GGGTGGCCTGGTTTTCATCCGTCGTTTCTGGACTGGTTTTCGACCGCCGTTGACACGGGTGCTGCCATCCGTCTGCGTGGCCTTCGCTTCTCATGGGCGCCGCTGCCGCACACCGCCGCCGGCTCGCTGTGAACCTCAATGCTGATCCCGGTCGGGGCTGCGCCACTGGTAGGCAGGATGGAGGATCTGCAGAACGTGTGGATACCGTTCCTCCAACCACCACCCGAAGGCGCGTCGTACGGGTGCGGATACGGCTCTAACCAGGCGGATACGGCTCTAACCAGGATGCCGCATCCACGGTTGTGCGGCCGATTTAGCCGGGGGTCCGAGTCGCCGGACTGTCACGCGGCCTACGCGGCTCAATTGCCACATTCGTCGTTTGAGCAACCGGATCCAGGATGTCGAGCTGATCGCCGGGCGGGCTGTAGCGCCTGCTAATACGATCTGCAGTCGTGACCGACAATCGTGCGCCTCAGCGCGGATGCTTCGGCGTGATCTTGAACGATCTCGCCGTTGATCCGACATTTCCCTTTGACCTTGGCGGATGGATGATCGATCGCGCCAGTGCGGAGGAAGTAGGTCTGATCCGGCCCCCTATACATACGCTGAACCAGTTGACGGCAATCAGGCACGCTCCGAGCTACGAAGCAAGTATCGAGACGCAGCTTGAGGGTCGGGCTGCCGCCTTCTCCTACGACCTTCCTACAGATGCATGGCGCTACACCGTTGTTCGACCAAATGGTGGAGATATAGGCGAGCGGCACAAACTCGTTCAGGCCCTGCGGATCTGTCCCTCGGATCTCCGGATCGGGGGCTGGGCTGATTGGCGTGAGAACTCGGAAGCAGCGAAGGTGCGCCTCGATGTCGCAGAGACCGCTCACTACTTCAGGACGGTTGGGTGGTCCGATCCCACGCCAGGCGTGCCAGATCTAGCACAGGCGCGCGAGATTTACGAGCTTCGATGCGCGCTCGACGAGGGGAAGTTCCCGGACGTCACACGGGCGCTCGCACTCTTCGTTCAGCTCGATCAGCTCGACGATTCGATGGACGCCAAACTTCTCGGACACTTTCCGGTTCTGGAGAGTCTTCTCAGTCACGCCCCGGATAAGCACGATCCGGTCGACTCGATAACCCGCCAACTCAAGCGTAACCTTGTGCTGTTGGACCATCGGATGCCGCCGAGCGAGAACCTTGGGCTAGATGGCTTCGGTAGAAATGCCACAGGTGAGCAAGTGATCGGCAGGCTCTACTCCATTCGCAGTGCAGCAGCCCACGGCAGCAGCAATACAGAGGCAGTGAAATGGCTCGACGATCGCACCCCCGGCGGATGGTCCTGGTCAGATGACATCAACGGCTACGTGCGAAAGCTGGCCCAGCGTGTACTCGTCGCGGCGCTCCGCGAGCCCCAGTTGGTTGCTGATCTACGGGGTAAGTGATAAGTGAAGACTGGCTGCGCCGCATTCGGACTCGTAATGGACGTTGAGTGGTTTCGCCGAATCCTGCCCTCTGCTCCGGCCTGCGTCCGGACAGGTAGGTCGTCAGATCCGACCGTATTCGTATAGCGCCGAAGGGCAACAACTACGCTGACGGTTCGCGCCACACAAGAGATTACTCGCCGAATCCGCACAGCCGAATTTGATGGCAGGGTGTTGATCATTCCGAAGCCGTTGGCATCGTGATTGGCTTGAGGAATGCATCATGAATTGCGCCGTATAGTGGATCGGCAGTCGTAGGCGTGTACGGTGGGGACCTAGTAAGGCATACGAAGTCGAACGGGCCGTCCGCCTGGAAACTGTCCCAATGACTTGTACGGTATGGGACCGCTGGTTCGAAATGTGACACTACGGGGTTGTAGCTTCCGGGACGGGCGCGGATCATCTTGTCAATCTCTCGCGTGCCCATGGCTGCGAGTTGGATATGGTCGGAACGAGATTTGAAGTCCTTCATCGCGAAGAAGAGTTCGTCTGATCCGCCTCCGTCGCCGTAGACATAGGTCAAATCATGGATCCACCTGCACGCGGTCGCAAACAGAAGGAAGTTGCCATCGTTCAGCCCCGTTGCGCCCGCCCGCGGATACTGCCGATCTTCGGGCGAATCGAAAAGTAAAGATGACATCAAATAGACATAGCCAGAGTCCCCTAGTCCAAGGTCCGCGTGCGCGTCTAAATGGGTCACGTGGAAAGGTGGTTTGAGTAGCCCGACGCTGATTGCTTCGCGCCATCTGGGAAAAAGTTCGCCGTGATTCTCGGTGAGGAATCCAGGGAGGCGGCCAGCTAACCCGAATTTCTCTCTGAGAAATTCTATTGCCTCCGCTATCGGCCACACTGAATAATCCTCCGATGATGGTCGTTCATCATCTGGTGGCCAATGAACCACGGGAGTAACGAAGAAGTCGAGGTCGATGTCCAGGATCCGTTGCACTGCCCTCACGTTACAGTGACACTCGGCCGAAGGGCTAGCGACGATACGGTAGAGGACGCATCGCCCCGTGGTAGGCAGCGAAACCAGAGAGGTCCGGGTAGATCGTGTTTTCCGCATAAGGGAGAAGCCCGTACTTCTGAGCATCGCGCATTTCTGCTTTCAGTTCCGGTGCCACTCCGATGAAGTAACAGTCGGGATCGTCAATCAGTTCGGTCTCCCAGACACGTGTGCCTCGGAGATTCACTGTTCCCCAGGGCTGATTGGCAATCGGTGACAGAAGGAAGAACCCACTTTGGGCCACAATCCGGAGGTTGAGCTTCGAAGGAATCCAGTAGCCCGCGCGCCGGTTCTCCTCGCGCATCGAGTTCATCACCTCAGTGAGTGACTTCTTCTGAGCGAACTCAGCGCTGATCGTCCGAAGTGGTGCTTGCCCGAATGCAATGACGACCCCCGGCTGATTGTCCAGGTCCGGGTCTTGTGAAGTAGTAGCCATCCAAAGTGCGACGAAGAGGTTCTTAGTAATGTCGAGCAGCCTGGTTGCCGCGCCGTGGTGCTGGAGGTTTGCGAGTAGTTCGAGGTCGGACAGGTGGCGTCCATCCTGATGACCGAATCCGTTCACGCGGGCCTCATTCAGCAGAAGGCGTTCGTACTCGCACACCATCTCCTCATGCTGAGCAGAGCCTTGCATCAGCACCACCGCATCCCGGGCGGCCTTTACTCCAAACAGACGAAGCATGTCCTGCACGGTCTCGTAGTCACGTCCGAAGTGTTCGAGCCAGGGGCCCTGGACTCGTCGGGCTGCGCCCGATTGCACAACCCACTCGCAATCGGCCTGTCCGCGCCACCCACAAATTCCGTTGTGGTCAGCCTCCTTGGCGATTACCTGCGCAATCCGGATGAACTCCGGAATCGAGGTGGCCATGGGCACATGACCGAAAGATCCCAGGAGTTGTCGATCGCCAGGGATACTCCGTCGTTCGTACCAGTCGAGCTCTCTGATTTTGAGGTTGGTGACTTCGGAGGTCTCGTTGCTGGTGGTAGCGGTGTTCACGCCGTCATGCTTCCATGCCTGGTATCGCGCTCGGCAATCCCACCATCGACTCGACGATAGTCTCGGGTGATGCCACCACTGAACCTCAACCTCGCCGGTCGGGTCTTCCCGCCGACGACGTACCTCGTCGGTCGTGAGAAGGTCCGCGAGTTCGCTCGCGCCGTGCGGTCGACGAGCCCGCTTCATCTTGACGTCGAGGCTGCCCGCGCAGCCGGTTTCGCCGATGTGGTGGCCCCGTACACCTTCACCACTGTCGTCCAGTCCCCCGCGATCACCCAGCTCGTCGAGACCCCGGACACTGGACTCGACCCGCACCGGATCGTCCACGGGTCCGAGAAGATCGAGTCCCGACGGCCGATCATCGCTGGAGACGACCTGTCCACCACACTGACGATCACCGACGTCGCCGAGCGCGCCGGCAACTCCATCCTTTCGACGATCTGCGAGCTCCGAGACCAGGACGGTGCTCTTGTCGCCACGGTGACGTCGTCGCTGCTGCACCGAGGAGACGACGCATGACGACCACGCAGACCCCCAAGTTCGACGACCTCGAGATCGGAGCTATCGTCGCGAAAGCCGACCTGACGGTGACCCGAGAGGACCTCGTGCGCTACGCCGGGGCCTCGGTCGACCTGAACCCGATCCACTTCAACGATGCCGCCGCAGCCCACGCCGGGCTTTCCGGTGTGCTCGCGCACGGGATGCTCACCGCGGCCCTCGCGCTGCAGC
>CAYXQU010000178.1:0-4234 GCA_964467305.1 uncultured Eubacteriales bacterium | reverse complement strand
CAGCAGCACGACATGAGTGTTGTTATCGGCAAGATGCTCGATGGCTGCGCGCAGCGTCGCGACATGCTCCAGCACCATGCCTGACTCGACCTCGGAGACCATCTCCGCGATCAGGCGAGCGTCACCAGGGTTGTCTTCAACCAGGAGGACTCTCGTGGGATCCTGTCTCATCATGCGTCGTCCTTGGGCAGACGCACCACCGCAAGCCAGAAGTCCTCGATCGAACGAACCACTTCGACGAACTGGTCCAAGTCAACCGGCTTGACTATGTAGCAGTTCGCCTGAAGGTCGTAGGCACCCAGCACGTCGGCCTCGGCGGTCGATGTGGTGAGCACCACAACCGGGATATGCCTGAGCTCCGGGTCGGTCTTGATCTCTGCGAGCACCTCTTTGCCATCCATCTTCGGCAGATTGAGATCGAGCAAGATCAGATCCTGCGGCTTCGCATCGGCGAACCGGCCCCGGCGACGCAGGAAGTCGAGTGCTTCGACCCCGTCGCGAACCACGTTGAGGGAGATGTCGATGCGGCCTTCTCGGAAGACCTCTTCGGTCAGGCGCACATCGCCGGGGTTGTCCTCCACCAGCAGCACCTCGATTGGAACGAAGCCGAGACTACCCGTCATCTTGATCCTCCTTGTGTCGCAGCAATGTGAAGTAGAACGTCGATCCCTCGCCTGGAGTCGATTCCACCCAGATGCGCCCTCCGTGGCGCTCGACGATGCGTTTGCAGATCGCCAACCCCATCCCGGTTCCGGGATACTCCGAGCGGTCCTCAAGGCGCTGGAAGATGACGAAGATGCGCTCGAAGTATCTGCTTTCGATGCCCATCCCGTTATCCGCCACCGAGAACAACCACTCCTCTCCCTGCTGTTCGGCGCTCACGCGTATCGCCAGCGGCCGATCACCGGAGCGGAACTTGATGGCGTTGGATAGCAGGTTCTGGAACACCTGCCCCACCTGGGTCGCATCGCACTCGACGGTGGGCATCGCTTCTGCCTCGACTTGAGCGCCTATCTCCTCGAGCGGCGCTTCGAGGACTCAGAGGACACGGGCCAACACTTCGCCAAGATCTGCCTGCGCGAAGGGGGCGCCTTGGGATCCGACTCTCGAGTACGCGAGCAGCTCGTTGATGAGATCCTGCATCCGCGTGGCCCCGTCAACAGCGAAATCGATGAACTCATCGGCATCCGGGCCAAGCTGCCCGGCGTAGCGACGCTTGAGAAGCTGCGTGTAGCTGGCCACCATGCGCAGCGGCTCCTGCAGGTCGTGCGATGCGATGTAGGCGAACTTCTCCAGTTCGGCGTTCGAGCGCACCAGCTCGTCGGTGCGCTGCTGCAGCTCTTGCTCTGCAGTGACTCGTTGGGTCACATCGATGCTGAGCCCGTCCCACAGGATGGTGCCGTCTCCAGTGCGCCGGGGAACCGAGGCGACCCTGAGCCACTTGGTGGTTCCATCCGGCAGGACGGCGCGCGCCCTCGTATGGAACGGCTTCATCTCCCGAAGCGCTTCGGCCTCGGCCTGGGCGACGACGGGTTGATCGGCCTCAGCTGTCTGGGCGTAGAGGAGCGAGGAGTCCTCCTGCACCTGGCCGGGCGTCAGACCGTGCACCCGCTCCACGCCGGCACTGATGTGCAGAAATCGCCGGTCGCCTCCGTCTTGGTTCATCGCAAGCTGGTAGACGTACCCATCGGGGATGTTGTCGCTCAAAGTGAGCACACGCTGCTCGGCCTCCCGCAAAGCGGTTTCGGCGATCTTGCGTTGGACGAGCTCCCACGCGATATCCCCTAGCTGAACCAGTGCCCTCACGTCCGCCTGACTGTACGGGGTGCGGCTGTTGCCCACCCCGAGTACGGCTTCGACTCGGCCGGCCCTGAAGATGGGGACGACGACCTCGCGCGTGAGAGGTGAGTGGCCGTCAGGCATCCCCCTTCGATTCGGGAGGCTTGCATAGTCGTTGTGCACTACTGGTCGTCGCTCACGGATGCAGTCGGCCCAGACACCAGCCTGCTCCAGGTCATGATGCCGTTCGACACCTGCGGCTTCGCAGAAGCTCGCCGTGGTCGACGACCACGCCTGAAGTGTCAGCGTCTTGGTCGACTCGTCATAGGTGTGGAAGAAGCCGATGGGGCTCGCAAGGAAACGACCCGCTTCATCCAGGACACTCAGCATCAGCTCGGCTTGCGAGGTTTCAGGGTCCGTCTCAAGCAACCTGGTACGGATGGCGGCGAACTCCTCGGCGCGCTTGCGCTCGGTGATGTCGGTGACGACAGTCGCAAACTGCCCCTTGTCCGGCGAGTACGCGGTGACCCGGTAGTGGCTTCCGATGCCCGCGGAGAAGTCCTCGAACTCGGCAGGTTCGCCGGACACGACCACCTGGCCGTAGCGCTCGATCCACACCGGCTCGACTTCAGGCATCACCTCACGAACCGTCCGGCCGATGATGTCTTGGGCACGAAGACCCGTCATCCGCTCGAACGCGGAGTTGGCCTGAAGGAATCGGTAGTCGGCAGGCCGCCCTCTGTCATCGAAGATCATCTCGTGCAGGGCGAACCCGTCGACCATGTTCTCGAACAGCAGCCGGTGGCGCTGCTCGCTGGTCTCGAGCGCCCGCCGCGCCGCGTGGGTCTCGGTCTGGTCTCTGAAGACGAGAACGACACCTATCACCTCTCCCCGCTCATCGGTGATGGGTGCCGCACTGTCGGCGATGGGTCGCTCAGCTCCGTCTCGCGTGAGCAAGACGGTGTGGTTCGCAAGCCCCACCACTCTGTGCTCTTGAAGTGCGCAGTCCACCGGGCTTTCCACCGGCTCTCGCGTGTCTTCGTTCACGATCACGAATACCTCACCCAGCGACCGCCCTAGGGCATCTTCGAACTTCCAACCGGTGAGCGCCTCCGCCACGGGATTCATGAACTCGATGCGACACTCAAGGTCTGCGGAGATGACCGCGTCGCCCACACTGGCAAGCGTGGCCTTCAGCCGTTCCTGGGCGAGAATCCGCGCGGTCTGTGCTTCCACGACCTCCTTGAACCGTTGTCCACGCAGACGCTCGCGAGCCACAAAGAAGGCCACCACGGCGAGCACAAGACACGCGATGATGAGCGCGATGATGATCCGTGAGCGGGCCCGCCACCCGGACAGCGCTTCGGCGGTGTCGATCTTGGCCACCATGAACCATGGGGAGCCCTCGACGGGGCCCACGTAGGCCAGGACCGGTTCACCTCGGTAATCCTCCCCCTCGAAGAAGCCGCTGTGCCCGAGAACCGCTTGGACGGCCGGCACGTGCGTGTGCGTGAGCGGTTCGCGCAAGGACAGGGCCGCGTCATCGGCGTGTCGGACGTCATTGAGAAACAGGGCGTGGTCGCCGTCCCTGCGAACCAGTAGTGTCTCGGCGGTCTTGCTCGCCGTGGGCCACGTCTTGATGAGCGGGAAGAGATAGTCGCTCGCCTGCGCCTGCAAGACCATCGCAGCGATCGGCTTCGCTTGGTCGCCGTCGTCACCGTAGAGTGGAACCAGCACGTCGATATGGACGACCGGCTCACCAACCGGCTGATGGAGTTGCGTGAGGACGGCACTCCGTCGCTCGAAGGCACCCGTGAGCAGATCACGCACTTCCGGTGCCAGACGGTCGAGGTGGGTGTCATCTGCGCTCACCAGCACGTTGCCCTGCTCATCGACAAGCAAGACGTTGCTGTAGCGCCCCTCGAAGGTCAGTGACGCAAGAAGTTTCCTGATGTCCTCGGTCTGCTGAGGGCCACTGTCATCAAGCCATCGCATGACGAACGCCCGGACGCTGGGAGAGGTGGTCAGTCGGCTGGCGTCGGCAAGGCGATCAGCCCGCCAGGTGGTGACTTCGGACATCTTGAGTCGCGCGACCGCCTCAAGCTCGTTGCGTGCACGCTCCCGGAGGCTGCTTTCCTGCTCCTGATAGAACAGCGTGCCACCGCCCACGATGATCGCGAGCACGATGACTAGGGCAGCGGTCAGCGGCCACAGGCGCTTGCCTGTGGCGCCCGAAGTACTGTATTGGCCGGTGTTCATGGTTCCCCTGCGCAGATCCTGCGCCCCACGCCGACGACGAGACAATGGGAGCACGCGGCACCCAAATTCTACCAACAGATTATACCATGCGACACCAAGAAGAGGCCGGGACGTGGAGTCGCCGACCTCTTCAGAGTCTCTATGGCGGGAGTAACGGGGCTCGAACCCGCGACCTCTGGCTTGACAGGCCAGCGCT